>NZ_JBICMC010000026.1:0-121177 GCF_043106005.1 Pseudomonas sp. GLN_2
CAAGGCCAGCATCAATGGTGAGCCTTATGCTCCCCGCCAGCCAACAAATGCCGAATCCGCACTTCAACCCCATCGGTCTGCAGCATCCTGACCCGCGCCTCGATCTTCAGTTCACCACGGGTCACCCGGTGGTGATGCCGCAGATGCTCCAGCCACGATTCCTCGAAAAAGAACTCCAGCCACAACGCCGGATCAGCACTGTCCCGCATCAACCCCCACGACAATGCGCCGTTGCGCTTGCGCATCGCTTCCAGCTCCCGCGCCGCCTGCTGGAAGGCCTCGGCCTTGGTGGGGGCAATGTGGTACTCGACGGTGACCATCACCGGTCCGACTTCCTTGTCCATGTCATCGCTGAGCACCGGCACCGGCCAATGCAGCGACGGCGTCAGCTCTTCTGCCTCGGTTTCCGGCAGCGTCACCTTGCAGGTCAGCAAGGTGCCCAGCGCCAGGCCGCCTGCGGCCAGCAGCAGGCTGAAGGTGATCGTTGCATGGCTGGCCAGTGTGCCCCACAGCAGGCCGCCACAGGCCATGGCGCCGAAGAAAATCAGAATGTATACCGACAAAGCCCGCGCCCGTACCCAGGCGGGCACCGAAGTCTGTGCAGCCACCTGCAGGTTGGACAGCACCGCGATCCACGCCGCGCCACTGAGCAGCATCGCGGGCAGCAGCGCATAGAAGTTTCGCACCAGCGCCAGGGCCAGCAGGAACAGGGCATACAGCAGGCTGGCCAGTAACACCAGCCGGTCACGGCTGATGCGCTCACGCAGGCGCGGCAGCAAGGTGGCACCCGCCACTGCGCCAATACCGATGGCCGCCAGCAGCAGGCCGAAGTCTGCTGCGGTGCCGCGCATCTCGCCACGCACGATCAGCGGCAGCAGCGAAGTGCCGGCGCTGGCGCAGAAAAAGAACGCCAACGCGCGTAGCATCACGGCCTGCAAAGGCTTGGCGCTGCGGGCAAAGCGCAGCCCAGTGCGCATGGCGCCAACGAAGCGTTCGGCCGGCAGCAGTGGTTCCTTCACCTCGCGCTTCCACAGGAACAACACCAGGATCACACCCGCAAACGAGATGGCATTCAGGGCAAAGGTCAGCCACGGGCCGACCATGCTCACCACCACCCCCGCCAGTGCCGGGCCGATGGCCCGTGACACGTTGATGCCGACACTGGAAAGCGCCACCGCGTTGGCCAGGTCCTCCTTGCCCACCAGTTCCGGTGTCAGTGCGCTCCACGCCGGCATCATCAGCGCTGTGCCGATGCCCAGTGCCAGGGTCAGCACCAGCAGCAAGGTGACGTTCATCATCCCGAGCAAGGTCAGGGCCGCCAGCACGACCGCTACGCAAGACATCCACAGTTGCACCAGCAACAGGTAGCGGCGTTTGTCGACGATGTCCGCCGCTGCGCCCGCCGGCAGGGCCAGGAAGAACATCGGCAACGAGCCGGCTACCTGGATCAACGCCACGTGCAGCGGGCTGGCCGACAGCGTGGTCATCAGCCAGCCGGCGCCCACCTCGTGCATCCAGGTGCCGATGTTGGAGGCGATGGTGGCGATCCACAGCATGCGGAAGGTGGTGTTACGCAACGGGCTCCAGGCACCTGAAGGGGATGTACTCATGTCAGAAGCTGCCTTTGAGTGGGTATTCGATGATCAGGTAGATGCGGTCGATATCATTGCCCGCCTGGGCCTGGTTGGCGCGGTGGCTGACGTGGGAGAACGACAGGCTCAGGTCCTTGGCAGCCCCCGACTGCACCACGTATTTCAGGTCGATGTCGCGTTCCCAGTGCTTGCCGCCGTCGCCGTACTGGTTCACATAGGCGCCGCCCGCAGGCGCATGGCTGCCGTCGATGCCGCGGCCGCTGACATAGCGGCCCATCAGGCTCAGGCCAGGTGCGCCCAGGGTGGCGAAGTTCAGGTCATAGCGCAGTTGCCACGAGTGCTCGCCAGGGCCGTTGAAGTCGGCGTACTTGATCGCGTTGGCCAGGTAGATGGAGTCGCCGCCGACGAAGTCGAACGGTGTGTCGCCCTCGACCTTCTGGTAGGCCACGCTCAGCGCCTGGGCGCCGAAGCTGTACCTGGCCAGCAGGCTGTAGGCGAGGGTGTCGATCGCCCCGGCGCTGGCGTTGCCGGTATCGCGGGTTTTGTACAGGTTGCCGTCCAGGCGCCAGTTGCCCTCGGCCACGTTCAGGTTGAGGTAGGCCTGGCGCCAGGTGTTTTCCAGCTGCCCGGCATACAGTGCGGCGCCGAACGGCCCGTTGGGTGCGAAGGTGGCACCGGCCAGGCTGATGGCCCGGTTGTGGGTGGTCGCGCCGTAGCCGCTGAAGTCGTCGTGGGTGGAGCTGTTGTCCTGGTTGTTGAAGGCAGTGAAACGCCCGGCCTGCAGGCGCCAGTCGGGCTGGTCGGTGTTTTCCACCCACCAGCCGGTGGCGTATTCCGGGTGCAGGCGTTTGTCACCGGTGTCGAACACCGGGGTTTCCACCATCATCTCGCCATAGCGCAGTTGGGTGTTGCCTAACTGCATTTTGAGCGCGGCACCGGCGCTGGAGTACTCGGACTCGGCGCGGCCATCGCTGTCGCGTGGCAGCAGGCCGGTGCCGCTATGGCCGCGGCCGCCGTCGAGCTTGAGGCCAAGAAAGCCATGGGCATCGATGCCGACGCCGACAGTGCCTTCGGTGAAACCGGAACGCACCTCGCCGATGAAGCCTTGGGCCCATTCCTGGCGGTAGTTCTGGCCGCTGCCGGAGGGCGATCGGAAGTCACTGTGCAGGAAATAGTTGCGGCTGAGCAGCGACCAGCCGTGCGCCTCGGCGTGGCTCAGCGCCGGCCAGAGGGCGAGGGTGGCGAGCAGGGCGCGGCCTGGTCCGTGAGTGGCGCGGATCATGAGGGGCTCCGGGGGATGATCCGGAAGTGTGGAAGAAGCGTAGACCCAAGGTCTTGTAAGGGTGTGCTGGGTGGGGATTTGCATTACCTGTACCGGCCCATTCGCGGCTAAAGCCGCTCCTACAGGGCCACCACCGGCCCCGAGCCTTGTGCAGTACCTGTGGGCGCGGGCAGGCCCGCGAAGAGGCCGGCTCAGCCAGCCAGGCACTCAAGCCATGTCGCTGATGGCGAACTCCTCAGCCAGATGATCGATAAGCGCTCGCACCGAAGGCAGCAACCCACGTCGCGATGGGAAGATCGCATGCACGATACCGCAACGCGGGTGCCAGTCTGGAATCAGCTCAACCAGGCGTCCTGCCGCCAGGTCCTCACGCACCGCCACCCGCGGCAAGTGTGCAATCCCCACTCCGGCTACCACGAAGTGGCGCAAGGCAAACAGGTCATCAGTCACCATGCGTGGTGTATGCGGGATGACGATGCTGCGGCTGTTGTCCTCACCCTGGAACAGTTCCCACTGGTACTCGCGCTGGGCACTGCCCCAATGCACGCTGGGTAGCGTGCCCAGCAGCTGCGGATCAAAGCCTTTGGGCAGTTGCGCCAGGTATTGAGGTTGACCGACCAGGCACTGGGTGCTGTTGCTCAGCACCTTCATCACCATGTCAGTGTTCTCCAGCGGCGGAAAGCGCACCCGCAGAGCAATATCGAAGCCCTCGTGCAACAGGTCGACACGGCGGTTGGTACTTTCGATGAACAGCTCCACCTGCGGGTACTTGAGCATGTAGCGGGTCAGCATCGGCCCGACCCAGGAGTTGAGCAGGGTGGTCGGGCAACTGATGCGCACCAGGCCGCGCGGTTCACTGCGGTTGCGCTCGATGATTTCCGCCGCGCCCTCGGCCTCCACGCGCATGGCCAGGCAGCGGTTGTAATAGGCCTGGCCGATTTCGGTCAGCGAGCAGTGGCGGCTGGTGCGGTTCAACAGCCGCACACCCAGGCGGTCTTCAAGGTCGGCGATTCGCCGGCTGAGCTTCGACTTGGGCATGTCCAGCGCCCGCCCGGCCGGGGCGAAGCCGCCATGTTCGACGACCTGGGTGAAGTAGTAGAGGGAGTTGAGGTCTTCCAATGATCGGTCTCCAGGTATTTGGTTGCCTGTGCCGGCCTCTTCGCTTGTAGGAGCGGCTTTAGCCGCGAAGAGGCCGGCACAGCCCCTACAAATCCATCGTTCATAAATCAGAACGCTAAAGCCAGATTCTGCTAACTACCGCCGCAAAGGTGATGATTTTAATCTGTGCCCATCAACGCGAAACACCCCGGATTGCTGAAAAATTCATAACCCTTAGGAGCACAGACCATGAGCAAATTCACCTACAACCGCCTGAACAAAGACGACGCTGCCGTACTGCTGGTTGACCACCAGGCTGGCCTGCTGTCGCTGGTGCGCGATATCGAGCCGGACAAGTTCAAGAACAACGTGCTGGCGCTGGCTGACCTGGCCAAGTTCTTCAACCTGCCGACCATCCTCACCACCAGCTTCGAGCAAGGCCCCAACGGCCCGCTGGTGCCGGAACTGAAAGCCCTGTTCCCAGATGCCCCGTACATTGCCCGCCCTGGCCAGATCAACGCCTGGGACAACGAGGACTTCGTCAAGGCGGTGAAGGCGACCGGCAAGAAGCAGCTGATCATTGCAGGTGTTGTGACTGAGGTTTGCGTGGCGTTCCCGGCGCTGTCGGCCTTGGAGGAAGAATTTGAGGTGTTCGTGGTGACCGATGCTTCCGGCACCTTCAATGAAATGACCCGCGATGCTGCCCATGACCGCATGAGCCAGGCGGGTGCCCAACTGATGACCTGGTTCGGCGTGGCCTGCGAGCTGCACCGCGACTGGCGCAACGATGTCGAAGGGCTGGCTGCACTCTGCTCCAACCACATTCCGGATTATCGCAACCTGATTACCAGCTATAACGCGCTGACTGCGGGTAAGTAATCAACCATCAGCAACGCGCACAAAGGCCGGCTCTCTCTGTAGGGAGCCGGTTTTTTTGTTGCGCTTTGTTCCAGTCGTTGACCTGTATTGGCGGCATTGTTAGCGTTTCACCCGAGCGCGAAGCCAGTTGTCACTCAGCGGCAGTAACTGGATCAGGAACCCCATCGATGGCTGAATCATCAGTGTAGGGTGAGACCTCCACACCCCGGCTTGAGGTGTGCATATGAATATCGAGCATCTGATGGGCCACTGGAAACAGTGGCCCTTTTCTGTGGTTGGTACTGACACCCGTGTCGACGAGGACTCTGTGGGAGCGGGTTCACCCGCGAAGAGGCCGATACAGGCGACTCAGTTCATGGGCTGTGACTCAATCCCATCCAGCAATGCCTCAACCAACCCTTCTGCCATTTCGAGTGCGTTCAGGTTGCTCCAGAACAGGCTCTTGCCTGTGTCATCCAGATGTTCCAAGGCTTTGTAGCCACAGTCGTAGGCACCGCGCAGGTATTGGGCGACATGCACCAGGGCATCGTGGGCGGAAACGCCTGGGTTTACGGTGAACAATGGGGGATGGCCGGCATCGCAGCGGCTGAAAGAGCGTTGTGTGGTGTTGGGGAGGGGTGGATCGGGGACGATTCTTTTCATGGCAATTCCTTCTCCAGGATTGAACTGCAACCACCCGTTTCCACGCAGAAGGCGGCAGTTGTGCGCGGGGTGGAAAACCGGGGAGAAGGCAAGCCGGTAGGCCAAACGGCCTCACGCGCACAACTGCCATAACGGCAGCCCTTCATCACATCCGGGTTTCCACACCCGATCGCTGAACCGACAGCGACCCGGTTAGCCTAGAGAGCAGGCCTTCCCTGGACAATCAGACGGGCGTCGACACGGTGTGTAGGATAATTCCTTGGGATTGGCGTGAACGTAGGAAATGGTTCGCGGGGAAGTAGGACCCAGCTGAGAATTAGACGATTTGTGATGGTTTTTGTGTGTTCGCGTCATGGCGGCGAGGTGATCGTCAGGACATTGCAGGATGGCCTCCAGGTGCCTGGCGATAGTTTTTGGGCGCCCATGAGATCGAGCGCCGCCCGCGCGGCGCTCGATCTCACGGGCACTACAACCCTCAAGGCATGCGCCAAAAGGCCTCAGTCCGCATCCGAATCAAACAACCGCTCCAGCTCCACCCGCGCCTCCTTGGCCGTCTGCATCACCTTGGCCCGGTCATCACGCACTTGCCCCTGGGCCTCCAGCACCTCTTCGTCATGTTGGGTAAACCGTGCAATGCGGTCCGCCGCCTGTTCATCGCTCAGGCCCAACCCCACCAGTGCCCGGCGGGTCATTTCCAGGCTGGAGTAGAACGTCTCGCGAATCGGCTCGGCGCCCACATCCGCCAATTTGTGCACATGCTGGCGGTTACGCGCCCGGGCCAGCACCTTCAGGTGAGGGTACAGGCGCTTCACCCGTGCGGCGGTATGAATGGCGGCTTCAGGGTCATCAATGGTGATGATGAAATACTCCGCTTCACCCACCTTGGCGGCGTGCAACACCTCCGGGCGCAGCGGGTCGCCGTAGAACACCGGCACCTGTTCGAACATGCGGGTCATCTCGATGGTGTCCACCGAGGTTTCCAGGGCAACGAACGGGATCTTCTGTGCCCGCAGGATGCGCGCGACGATCTGGCCCATGCGGCCCATGCCGACGATCACCACCCGCGGTGTATCCGTCTGGATCTGCTTGTACTGCTCGGGCACTTCACGCACCGGTTGCGGGCGCTTGAGGGCGCGGGCGCAACCCAGCATCAGCAGCGGGGTGATGGCCATTGACAGGGTAATGGTCATCAGCAGCAGGTCGTAGGTCTGGGTGTCGAACAGGCCCTGGTCCTTGCCCAGCTTGAACACCACGAAGGCGAACTCGCCACCGGCCGCCAGCACCATGCCCAGGCGCAGGGCGCTGGCGCTGTTCAGGCCGCCGACCAAGCGGCCGACGGCTATCAGCAACAGCAGCTTCACGGCCACCAGCAACAGGGTCAGGCCCAGCACCACCAGTGGCATTTCCAGCAGTAGGCGCAGGTTGGCGCCCATGCCCACGCTGATGAAGAACAGCCCCAACAGCAAGCCCTTGAAGGGTTCGATCTGCGACTCCAGCTCGTGACGGTATTCCGAGTCGGCCAGCAGCAGGCCGGCGAGGAAAGCGCCAAGGGCCATGGAGATACCCGCTTCTTCCATCAGCCAGGCGGTGCCGATCACCACCAGCAGTGCGGTGGCAGTAGACACTTCCGGCAGGCCGGTGCGAGCCACGGTGCGGAACACCGGGCGCAACAGGTAGCGACCGCCGATGATCACCACGGCGATGCTGGCGAATACCTTCAGGCCGTGTTGAAGGCTGTCGCCTTGGCTGGTGTCCGGGCCACTGGCGGCCAGCAGCGGTACCAAGGCGATCAGCGGAATCGCGGCGATATCCTGGAACAACAGGATGGCGAACGCCAGACGGCCGTGCGGTGCATTGAGCTGCTTGCTCTCGGCCAGGCTCTGCAGGCCAAGGGCGGTGGATGAAAGCGCCAGGCCCAGGCCGAGCACGATGGCTGCTGGCAGCGTCTGGCTGAAGCCGAACAGGGCGATGGCGCCGATGACTGCGCCGGTCAGCACCACTTGGGCAGTGCCGACACCAAACACCGACTTGCGCATCAGCCACAAGCGTTTGGGTGACAGTTCCAGGCCGATGATGAACAGCAGCAAGACCACGCCCAGTTCGGAAATGTGCGCCACGCTTTCTGTGTCGCGGATCAGGCCAAGTGCTTGCGGGCCGATGACCACACCGGCGAGCAGGTAGCCGAGCACGGCACCCAGTTGCAGGCGCTTGGCCAGGGGGACGGCGAGGACGGCGGCTAGCAGGAAGATCACCGCGGTTTGTAGAAGGCTGCCTTCGTGTGGCATTGGCTCGTACTCCATGAGCTGCCGGGGCAGCGTTCGAACAGTTTGACGGACAATTCTGAGGGGTAGGGTGGCGTCAGACAATCGTCTCACGGGAAGAAACATTGTCCTGTTCAGGGTGACAATCGGTGCCGGCGCTTACTTGGCCTCAAGGCCTGTGCTATCTCTGTGGGAGCGGGCGCGCCCGCGAAGAAGGCAGCGCTAATCCGACTGTTCACCGCCACCAAACTGTGCCCGATACTGCGCCGGCGTCATGCCAATTCGCTCAAAGAATACCTTGCGCATGTGTCGGTCACTGCCAAACCCGCACTGCGCCGCCACCACCTTCATCGGCAGGTCACCGCATTCGAGCAGCTTGCGCGCACGATCGATGCGCGCATTCTGCAGGTACTGCAGCGGCGTAATGCCCACCTCACGCTGAAACGTCCGGGCAAAGTTGCGCCCGCTCATGGCCACCAGTTCGGCCATTTTCTGCACGGTGAACGCCTGCTCGATGTGGTCGACGATATAGGCCTGTACCCGGGCAATCGGCGAGTCATCGCGTGGTACCGCAGCCAGCAACGGCCCGTAGGGTGTCTGCCCGCCCTGACGGTGGCGGGCAACCAGCAGTACCTTGGCCACTTCCAGGGCCAGCGCCTTGCCATGGTCCTCGGCGACCACCGCCAGTGCCAGGTCGATCCCTGCAGTGATACCGCCCGAGGTGATCAGGCAGCGGTCCATCACGTAGATCTGCTCGGTCTCCACCTTGGCTTCGGGAAACGCCTGTGCCAGGCGCTCCACGTAATTCCAGTGGGTGGTGCAGCGATAGCCATTCAGTAACCCGGCCCGCCCCAGCAGGAACACACCGGTGCAGATGGCACCGAAGCGCTTCGCCTGGCGCACGGCCTTGGGCAGCCAGCGCTCGATCCCTGGCAGGGCGATGTCATAGGCCCCGGGGCCGCCCGGCACCAGCAACAGATCGACGGCCTCCGGCAAGTCTTCCAGGCGCCGGTCTGCCACGACCTTCAGACCGCATGAGCCGCGTACCACTGCCTGCCCCTCGGCCAAGGTCAGCAGCCGATATTGCCGTGCTTCAGGCAAGAACCGGTTGGCGATGGCGAATGCATCCATGGGGCCGGTGACATCCAGCAGTAGCACATCATTGAACAGCACCATGGCCACGGTGCGGTGGGCGGGTTTTTCCTGCATACCTCTTTCGCCTTGAATGCCGGCCGCGGGTAGCGGCCAGAAGCTGAATACGAAACGCATCTTAAGGTATCGGCAAAACGCCCAGGGCCAGCAGCACACAATTAACAACAATTCAGGTTTGGCTCAGGACTTCGTCATGTGCCGGGGGCGAGACTTTCCGTATTGAACAGGAGAGTCGCCATGTACCCTGGGACGCCCGAAGCGCCGCTGCAAACCCCCGGTGCACTCACGCCCGCGCGGCTGCGCCGGGCCAAGGAGCTGATGTTGCATAGCCCGTTGTCGATCATCGAAATCGCCGCGGTATGCAACCTTACCCGCAGCCATTTTTCCCGCGCCTTCAAAGTCAACACCGGCCTTTCGCCGCAGGCCTGGCGCCTGCTGGCGCGCATGGAAAAGGCCAAGCGCTTGCTTGCCACCGAGGCGCCTATCACCCACGTGAGCCTGGAATGCGGCTTTTGTGACCAAGCCCATTTCACCCGCGCTTTCAGCCGCCTGGTCGGCCAGCCACCCAAGGCCTGGCGGCAGGCGCAGGTACTTTCTTAAGCCGAAGCTATCCACCGGTATAACCCCCTGCGGACAGTGCCGGCCCGTTATCCCAACCCAAGGAGTCACCCCATGAGCCAACCCGATTACAAGCGCCTGAACAAAGACGACGCCGTGGTGCTGCTGGTCGACCACCAGACCGGTCTGATCTCGCTGGTGCAGGATTTTTCGCCCAACGAATTCAAGAACAACGTGCTGGCCCTGGGCGATCTGGCCAAGTTCTTTGGCCTGCCGACCATCCTCACCACCAGCTTCGAGCAAGGCCCGAATGGCCCGCTGGTGCCTGAGCTGAAAGAGATGTTCCCGGATGCGCCGTACATTGCCCGTCCCGGCCAGATCAACGCCTGGGACAACGAAGACTTCGTCAAGGCAATCAAGGCCACGGGCCGCAAGCAACTGATCATCGCCGGTGTGGTGACCGATGTGTGCGTGGCCTTCCCGACCCTGTCGGCGCTGGCGGAAGGTTTTGAAGTGTTCGTGGTGACCGATGCCTCGGGCACCTTCAACGAAACCGTGCAGCAAGCAGCTTGGGTACGCATGACCCAGGCGGGTGCGCAGATGATGAACTGGTTCTCGGTGGCCTGCGAACTGCACCGCGACTGGCGCAACGACATCGAAGGGCTGGGTAACCTGCTGTCGCAGCGTATCCCCAACTATCGCAACCTGATGAACAGCTACGCAGCGCTGGCCTCGCGTTGAAGTAAACCTGAATCGGCCTCTTCGCAGGTAAACCCGCGAAGAGGCCGGCACAGGCTATGCGTGATTCACAGGCAGACTGAAACGAATTCGGCATCCACCCAACTGCGACACCAGCGCCTGCAGCTGCCCGCCGTGGGCCTGAGCGACCGAACTGCAGATCGCCAAGCCCATCCCCATGCCACCGGTCTTGGTGGTATGAAACGCATCGAATACGCGCTCACGCTCGTCCGCCGCGATCCCCGGCCCGTTGTCGTCCACGCAGATCTCCACCTCGTCCTCGACTACCGCCGACGTAATCTTCAGCACCCCGTCACAGCGATACCCCGCCAACGCCTCCAGGGCATTGGTAATCAGGTTGAACACCAACTGCTGCAATTGCACCGGGTCGGCTATCACGCACACCCCGGCCTTCAACCGTGTCTGCACATCCACCTTGCCCTTGGCGGCGTCGGCCGAGGTCAGGCGCACCACCTCGCGAATCATTTCGTCCAGCTTTACCGCCTTGAGTTGCATGGGTGACTGCTTGGCCAGGGACCGCAGCGCCCGCACGATGTTGCCGGCTCGTTCGCTGTCGTTGCGGATGTCTTCCAGGCCGGCAATCGCTTCTTCCAGGTCGGGTTTGGCGCGTTTCAGCCAGCGCAGGCTGGCCGCGGCATTGGAGGCGATGCCCAGGAGCGGCTGGCTGATCTCGTGGGCGATGGACGCTGACAGCTCATTCATCGCCTGCAAGTGCGCACTGCGCGCCAGTTCCGCACGCGAGCGGCGCAATTCAGCCTCCATCTGGGTGCGGATCTGGTTTTCTTCGGCCAGGCGTGTGTAGAACTTGGCCGTTTGTAGCGACACCGCTGCCTGTGAGGCGAGGATTTCCAGCATGGCCAGGCGCTGACCGCCGAACAGGTTGGGCACAAGGCGGTTTTCCAGGTACACCAGACCGATCAGCACGCCCTGGATCACCAGCGGCAGGCACAGCACCGAGCGGGCGCTGCGCGCCTGCAGCTGTTGGCGGAAGGCCTCCGGGCACTCACTGAGGGCATCGTTGAGCACCAGCGGTTTGCGGGTGCGCATGGTGGTGTTGATGACTGACAGCGGTGCCTGGGTCATGAACTTCTGGCAGTTGTCCATGCTCACGTGCAGCCCGGCATCGTCGATGTAGGCCAGGGCGGCCATCTGGAATTCGGCGCCACTCACAATCAGCAGCGCGCCATGGTCGGCACCGGAGTGCTGGGTCAGGTGGCCCATCAGGGTTTCGATCAGGCCTTCGAGCAGCACTTCCTCGGACAGCGCCCGCGCGGCTTCGATGCCGGCTTCGAGGTCCAGCCTGGCCTGGTGGGTGGCGCGATAGGTCTCCTGAATCGGCTGGGTGCGCAAAAACGGATGCAACGTCTCAAGCTGATGCACCTTGCCGGTCGCGCCCCAGATGTGGAAGCAGTCGCGGGCAATGCGCAGGTGCAGGTTGGCGCCGGAGATCAGGCCGCTGGGGATGCACACCTCGGCCAGCTGTTCGTGGGCCAGTGCCTGCTCGTGGATGAAACCGGCAGCGGTGGCGGCGATTTGCGCCTGGTCAAAGCAGCGGATCGCGGCCAGGCCGTCGCCTTCGAGCTTGGCGATGACGCCCTCGATCAGCAACTGCTTGCTGCGGAAGGTGGCCGGGTTGAAGCCGGCCCAGCGGCTGAAGCGCTCGCGCAGGGCCTGCAACTGGCGCAGCTTGTCGGCAAGACTGCCCGGGGCCTCGGGGCTGCCCAGGGCCAGGCCGCGGAACAGGTGATAGTCGGCCAGATTGATGTGCGCGGGTGCGGCCCAGGTATTGTCGCCGGCCAATGCCAGGTCGCGCATGGCCTTCGGGATATTGCCCATGTAGAAGGCGCACATGGCGGCGAACAGGTGTTGGAAGAACCGCGTGGTGGGCGACCTTGAGGCGGCGGCCGGGGCCGGGCAGGGCATGCCGCTCAGGTTGGCGACGAACGCTTGCTGGGCCAGCAGGATCTGCTCGATATCGCCGTAGCCGTGGCGGCGCACAGTGGCCAGGCCTTGCGCCACTTCCTCGACCACGTCCGGCAGGTAGCGGCCCATGAACAGCGAATCTGAAACCAGGTGGTTGCAGGCATAGCAGCTCATCGCCAGGTCACCGCTCAGGCGCGCCGAGTCGACCGCGTCCAGCGCGGTACGTCGGGCGAATTCCATGGGCGAGGTCCAGGCGCTGACCTGGTCCAGGGCCAGCAGCGCGCTGGTCAGATCAGCGTCGAAACCGTGCCGTTCGATCAGCTTGAGCGCGGCCAGGCAACAGGCATGGCCATCATGGTAAGCGCCAAAACGCTCGGCAATCATCACGCCGTACCAGGCCATGCCGTAGGTGCTGCCAGGGGCAACGCCGTGCAGTAGCGATAACTCCATGAGCTTGGCCAGGTGCAGGAAGCTGATGTCGTCCTTCACGAAGAATGATGATGACAGAGTGGCCAGCAGACTGATGGCAACCGTCACTTCCTCCGAGTCGGTGCGCGGCAGTGACTCCAGGCAATGCCGGTCCTTCTGTTCGATCAACGCCTGCACATGGGCATGACTGGCCTCGACCTGTTGCCAGTCGAGGCCCCGCACCGGGCTGATACCCAGTAAGTCCAGGCCGGCCAGGGCGCTGTCGATGGCCGCCTGATAGTCACCGCGCAAGGTGTACAACAGTGCCTGCAGCCGGCACGCCCGTGCCTGGTCCAACACCGAGCGAGCACGCTGGCGGCATTCAGTGAGGCGGGCCTCGGCCGCGAGCGTCCGTGACAGTTGCATGTCGCACTCCGTCGCCATGCAGGCGATGGCAAAGCCATGCGTGGCGCGGCTTTCCAGCGTGGCGCTGTGCTGCAGCAACTGTTCGGCGGTGTGCAGGTAGCCAGCGGCCTGCTCGAAGGTGCCGGCGTCGCGTGCGCGTGATGCGGCTTCGCGTAAAAGCCGCAGGAACGCTTCGCAGTCATCCGCTGCAAACCCGCATGGGGTGGCGCGTTGTAGCTGGCTGGCGAGCTCGAACAGCACCTCGTGCATGTGGCCTGGCCAAGCCCGGCGCATGGCCAGGGCGATACGTGCATGCAGCGAGGCGCGCTGGTGCACGGGCGTGAGTGCATAAGCGGCCTCCATCACCCGGTCATGAGTAAAGCCCAGGCCGTTCTGGCCCGGTTGCAGGAAGCCGGCGCCAATCAAGGCTTTCAAGGGTTCGCCTGGCGGTTGGGCGAGCACTTGCCGGAGCAGGTGTTCATCGCAGTGGCTGCCCGCCGCGCTGACGACCCGCAACAGGTCGCGTTGCGGTGCCGGCAGGCGCTCCAGGCGGTGGACCATCAGGTCGGCGACATTGTCGGAGTAGCAGTGCCGGGCCACGGCCTGCAGGCACCATGACCAGCGCATGGCCTGGGTGTCGAAGATAAACAGCTGGTCTTCGACCATGGCCCTGAGAATCTGGTTGATGAAAAACGGGTTGCCCGCCGTCTTGCCATGCACCCGCTCGGCCAGTTGAAATGCGGCCTCGGGGGCAACATGGAAGCGCTCGCCAATCAGCTCGGCCACCGCTCCAACGGCTAGCGGCCGCAGGTTCAGCGTGGTGCTGCGCACCGCTGCGGGTATGGCCAGCGGTGCACTGGTGGTGGGCGTATCGTTGCACCGGGTGAAAATCAGCAGCAGGTTGGCCGGCGCTTCAGCCAGCAGTTGGGCCAACAGGTGCCGGGTGGCGTCGTCGGCCCACTGCAGGTCGTCGAAGAACAGCACCAGCGGTTGGCCAGGTCGGCTGAAAACCTGCAGAAATTCAATGATCGCGTGCAGTTCCTTCTGCAACACAAGGCGCGTGGGCTTGGCGGGTAATTGGGGCAGGGGGCCGAGAATCAGTTGCAGGTCCGGGGCCAGCTTGCCGAGCAGACGACCGTGACCTTTGATACGGCGCTGGATTTCGCGGCGCAGGGTGACGAGGTCCTGACTGTTCTTGGCCAGCAACTGGGTAGTCAGGGCACCGAGTATTTCGATCCAGGGCGTGTAGGGCACTGCTTGGGCGTGGCTGTTGCACGTGCCGACGGCCCAGTAACCTTCGGCGTTGTCCTTGAGAGCTGCTTTGACCAGGCTCGACTTGCCCATGCCAGTAGCGCCGTTGATGACCAGGGCTTGTGGTTTGCTGTCGCGATGCAAGGCCTTGAGCAGCAGGGTGATAGCCTTTTGCTCGGCGCTGCGGCCATATAGGTGTACGTGGTCGGGTGCTACCGGGTCGGCGCAGCCTGGGGTGAAGGGTGCCATGGTTTTGTGGGCGGCCCACTGTCGTTGGCAGTGAGCCAAGTCCACTGCAAAGGCGCGCGCGCTCTGGTAGCGGGCGTCCGGCTCTTTGGCCAAGGCCTTTGCCAGGACCAGGCTGAGGGGGGGCGGCACCTTGCTGTCCACTTCGCCGGCCGTCCGCGGCTGCACGCCGGCATGCAGCTGTCGCCAGTGCTGGGTGTCGCGCCCGGCCAGCGGCAGCTCGCCTACCAATAACTGGTAGAGGATTGCCCCCAGGGCATAGATGTCACTGCGCCGGTCGCTGCTGCTACCGTGCGGGCAAACCTGCTCCGGCGCCAGGTAGGCCCAGTTGCCGAGCGGGGTGCCCTGTTCGCTGATCCGCTCTGCCGGGTCGGCGCGAAAGAAGCCCAGGCGCACCCGCTGGTGGGCGCGCAGGTACACATGCTCAGGCTGCAATGTACCGTGCAGCACATTGCGTTCGTGCGCTTGCGCCAACGCATGGGCAGCGTTCACCGCGATGTCGAGAAACGGCTCCAGCGCCGCAGGGCCTTCAGCAATCAGGTCGGCGACTGAGCGTCCGGCCGGGTACACCAGCAACGGGCCTTCGGCCGAACGCACGAACGCCGAGGGGATCACCGCCCACTGTGGGTCCAGTTGCAGGCGGTAGTCACGTTCCAGGCGCTGACAGGCGGAAGGGGCCTCGAGCGGCGCGCGCACGGCGATCCAGGCCTGATTTGTGGCTGAGTCGCGCAGGCAGAAATAGCTGAGTTCACCTTCCTGGCCCAGCGCGCTGATCTCGCACCGCTTCAGCCAGCCCTCGTCGATTGACTGGTCGTAATCGATGGGCCTGTGGGCAAGGCGTTCATCGAGCATAAAGCACCCCCGCTAGCGACTCCTGAGGTGCGAGTATACGCAGCGGGCCCAGCATGGATGCGGGTTACAGCCTGCTTGGCAGGAACGGGCACGCTGTTGTCCGTTATCGTCCCCTTGGGGCTGGCGGGCTTTTGTATAGTCCTTTGGCCAACCTATCCCTCGGGATAATTGCCTGAGCGGCCACGCTGGCCTAGGCTGCCCAGGGCAGCGAAAACGCCCGTCCCCGCGCGAGGAAGCCATGATCCGAATAGGCAATGCCCAGGTGTCGCTGGAGCGGCGCGAAATCTTTGTCGACGGCAAGCCGATCCTGTTGGGTGGGCGTGCTTTCGACGTGCTGGCCACGCTGATCAGGGCCAAGGGCCGCGTGGTCGGCAAGGACGAGTTGTTCAGTCAGGTGTGGTCCGGCACGGTGGTCGAGGACAATAACTTGCAGGTGCAGGTGTCCTTGCTGCGCAAGGCCTTTGGCGACCGTAGCCTGATCCAGACCGTGCCGCGCCGGGGCTATCGCCTGGCCGCGCAGATCAGCCTCGAGGTGCCTGGTCAGGCACTGGGCAGGTCATTGCTGTGCAGCCTGGGCGAGACTGTCGAGCCGCTCGATGAGCGCGTGAATGTGCCGGTGCTGGTGGTGGATGACGACCCATCGGTGCGCACCGCGTTGGGCCGGCTGTTGCGCTCGCAGGACATTCCGCACCACTTGTTTGCCAGTGCCGAGGCGCTGTTCGAGGCCCGCCTGGAAACCCCCTGTGCCTGCCTGCTGCTGGACATGCACTTGCCTGGCACAAGCGGCCTGGAGGTACAGGATGCGCTGTGCCGGCTTGCGCTGCCCTGGCCGATCGTGTTCATGACTGGTTTCGGCACCATCCCGATGACCGTCCAGGCCATGCGCGCCGGCGCGGTGGAGTTTCTGACCAAGCCGTTCGATGAAGACCAGTTGCTGACCCTGCTGCAGGCAGTGCGCGCCCGGGCCGTGGCCGAAGGCCGCAAGTGGCTCCAGGCGCGGCAGGTCGAGGAAAAGTACCTGCGCCTGACTCAGCGTGAGCGCCAGGTCTTCTCGCTGGTGGCAGGCGGCTTGTCGCACAAGCAGATCGCCAGGCAGATCGGCACCAGCGAGGTGACGACCAAGGTGCACAAGAAGAACATCATGAACAAGATGCAGTCCCGCTCGCTGCTGGAGCTTGCGGCCATGCACAACCTCCTCGGAGCGCGGACTGCGAGCCTGGGCGGCGCATGAACAGAGGGGTGTGCATCGTCGACGACGATGCCTCGGTGCGCAAAAGCCTGGCCAACCTGCTGCGCTCGGCGGGGTTCGAGACCTTGTCGTTTTCCGCCGGGCACGCATTCCTGGCCTCGCCACTGGCGGGCGAGGCGGGTTGTGTGTTGCTGGACCTGAAGATGCCGGGGATGAGCGGGCTGGAGGTACAGCGTGAGCTGGCACAGCGGGGGAGGCGCTTGCCGGTGATCTGCATGTCGGCACATTGGGATGATGGCTCGGTACGGGCAGCGATGGGCCTTGGGGCACTGGCCTGCCTGGGCAAGCCGTTTTCTGAAGAGGTGCTGCTGAAGGTGGTTGAAGAGGCTTTGGCCGGCGGTCAGTGAGGTATTGGCTATGCCGGCCTCTTCGCGGGTAAACCCGCGCCTGCAGGGGCATCACAACCCCTGACGCCCAAGTGGTCATTGTAGGAGCGGGCTCGCCCGCGAATAGGCCTTCTCCTTTAAGACCCCTCTCAGCACACCTGCGCAATCAATCTCTGAATAAATGCGCAATGCTCCGCAGGTTGATCGATTAGCGAGCCCCCTTGCCATGCCACGCTTGAAACCCTTTCTCGACCCCCATCCCTCAACCCTGACCGCCACCGGCCTGCTGTTCATGCGGGTAACGGCTGCCTTGTTGTTGCTGTTCATTCACGGCCTGCCCAAGCTGTTGGACTGGAGCGAGGAATTGCAGCGCATCGAAGACCCCTTCGGCCTGGGCGCGACACTGACCTTGGCCTTGGCTGTGTTTGCCGAGGTGGTTTGCCCGCTGCTGCTGCTACTGGGGATCGCTGCACGTCTGGCTTGCCTGCCCGTGCTGGCGGTGTTGCTGGTGGCGCTGGTGGTGGTGCACCCGGACTGGACACTGGAGCAGGGCCAGTTTGCCTGGTTACTGGTGGCGCTTTATGGCGGCTTGGCTTTGACAGGGCCTGGGGTTTACTCGGTTTCCGGATTCATCTGGCGGAACAGGGTTACCTGACAGCTTTCGGGACTGCAAAGCAGCCCTGGCAATCTAACTGCTCCCCGGCCGGTACTGCAGGGCCTCGGCCAGGTGCGTCCGGCCAATCGTCTCGCATCCCTCCAGGTCCGCCAACGTCCGCGCCACCTTCAACAACCGGTGCGCCGCCCGTAGCGACAAGGTCAGCCGCTCGCAGGCCCCTTCCAGCCAGACCTGGTCCGCCGCTACCAACCCACAGTGATGCCTTAAACCTTCAAGGTCGAGAAATGCATTTGCACACCCTTGTCGCCTGTGCTGCAGCTCCCGCGCTTCAGCCACCCTGACGGCCACATCGGCACTGGTTTCACCGCAAGGCTGGTTGTTCAAGGTAGTGCTCTCGCGAGCCACGGTCAGGTGCAGGTCGATGCGGTCCAGCAGTGGCCCGGACAGTTTGTTGCGATAGCGCGCGATCTGCTCGGTGCTGCAACGGCAGCGGCCAGTGGGGTCGCCCAGGTAGCCGCAAGGGCAGGGGTTCATCGCCGCCACCAGCTGGAAGCGCGCGGGGAAACGCACTTTGTCGCGGGCACGGGCAATCACGATTTCACCTGACTCCAATGGCTCGCGAAGCACTTCCAGTACGCGCCGCTCAAACTCCGGAAGTTCGTCGAGAAACAACACGCCGTGATGGGCGAGCGTGATTTCACCTGGTTGCGGTCGGCTACCGCCACCGACCAGCGCCGGGCCGGACGCAGAGTGATGGGGGTGGCGAAAGGGGCGCTGTGGCCAGCTGTTCAGCGGCGATTTCCCGCTGACCGACTGGATTGCCGCCACTTCCAGCGCTTCGTGCTCGTCCAGCGGTGGCAGCAGCCCGGGCAGGCGGCTGGCGAGCAAGGTTTTGCCGGTGCCGGGCGGCCCGGTGAACAACAGGTTGTGCGCCCCGGCCGCAGCCAGCAGCAAGGCACGCTTGGCTGCCAGTTGGCCCTGCACTTCGCTCAGGTCCGGGTAGGGGCGTTGCTGCAGGATCAGGCCGTTGGCTGCGTAGGGCGGCAGCGGCACCTGGCCGTTCAGGTGGGCGACCAACTCCAGCAGGTGGCCCACCGCATACACCACCAACCCGCCGGCCAGGCTGGCTTCCTCGGCATTTTCCCGTGGTACCACCAGGGCCCGGCCTGCTTCGCGTGCCGCCAGTGCCGCAGGCAGCACACCCTGCACCGGGCGCAATTTCCCCGACAGCGCCAGTTCGCCCAGGCATTCCATATCGGCCAGGGTGGCAATCGGCACCTGGCCGTCGGCGGCGAGGATGCCCAGGGCGATGGCCAGGTCATATCGGCCGCCATCCTTGGGCAGGTCGGCGGGGGCGAGGTTCTGGGTAATGCGCCGCTGCGGGTACTTCAGCCCGGAGTTGACGATGGCGCTGCGCACCCGGTCCTTGCTTTCCTTGACTGTGGTTTCCGGCAGGCCGACCAGGGTGAGATGAGGCAGGCCGTTGGTCAGGTGGGTTTCGACGCTGACCGCCGGTGCCTGCACGCCTAACTGGGCGCGGCTGTTGACGAGGGCTAGGGACATGAACGCTCCGTTGTTGCTGGAAAATGCCGCTTCCTGCGGCTGGGCAAAGAATAGCCAGTGCTGCCATGGTAGGCGCAACAAGTGTGCGTCGTGGTTTTTCAGGGCAGGGGTTTTCCCTGCGGTTTTATGGGCTTCGGCAAAAATGGATCCAATAGGTTTTGCGCAGTCGTCAGGTATGACTTAGTGTTGTTGGGTAACCGCAGTTGCCATGGGATGGCCCTGCGTCTTCTTTCAAATGGACTTGAGGTATTGCTCCGTGCAAACGCTCGCCCGCACGCGCCAGGTAATCCGCGAACTGGTGCAGGCCAGTGCATTCATTGAACTCAACCGCTTTTTCGACAGGCTCGAGGCTCAGTGGCGTCAGGCCCCGTCCGGCGAGTTCCCGGCCTACCTGGCGGCCATCGAGGGGCACATGCTGCTCGACCAGGAAAACCTGAGTGACAGGGCCCTGAGCCAAGTGCTCAGAGCCTGGATTGACGCGTGCCCCAGGGCTTACCACCCACAAGTGGTAATGGGTATGCACTGCTTCCACCGGGCCTGCCAGGTGCAGGTTGATGGCCCACGCAACGCTGCACGCTTGCTGGCGGTCGCGCAAATTTGTGAATCCGCCACCGCGCACCTGTTGCTTGCAATGGACCGCTCTGCGCACCCCGTGGCAGCGGCCATTGGCATGCTGCGCATCAGTGCGCAGTTCCATGAGCCTGGTTGGTTGCTGCAACTGTTTCAGGGGGAGCCTGCACGCTTCAGGCCCAGTGCCCATGCCGATGTAGAGGTACAGGAAGCTGCAGCGCCGTTGCTGGTGAGGCATGGGCTGTTGCCCGTGGCCGAGCTGCCTCAGTCGCTGCCGCGCTACCTGGGCAAGCGGGTCGACCATGAAAGCGAGGACCCTCGCTATTACTGGCTGCGCCATGCGCTGATCGCCCGCCCCGGCTGCTTCGAAGCGATCCAGGCCCTTGCTGTGTACCTGCTGCCCCGCTGGGGCGGCAGCCTCGATGCGTTCGAGCTGTTGATCAATGGCCCGTTGTGCGCAACCTGGGACGAGCGTTTGCGTAATGCGCTGCACTGGATGGCCGTCGAAGGCCGGCTGATGCTGCCACAGGCTGATCCGTTGCAGGCCGTCGCCGACTGGCAGCACGTGTTCGAAGACTGGTCACAACGCCCGTTGAGGCCCAGGGAGCGTGCTGTCGTTCTGGCATGGCGGGGGGCGCTGCGCAGCAGGGTATCGGGCGACCATGCTGGCGCTATGCGCGACTTTGCCGCGAGCTTGGCGTGCAATGCCGATCTCGGCGCCATCCGCGCCATGGGCGTGCCGTTTCGCTGTTTGGCCGAGCTGATACTGCGCAATGGCATGGCAGATGAGAGGCAACTGTTACACAGCGCCATTGAGCGCCTGTGTGACGGCGTTTCACATGCTGCTGCCTGTGCATTACGTGCTGTCGGGCACCGTTTCGGGCTGTGGGCGCTGCCAAGCTCGGCCGAGCAGGCAAGGCTATGGTTGCAACGGGCGGTAAGTCGCCAGTTCGCGGGCCAGGCACCGGGGTTCGAAGTGCTTGAAGTGGCGCGATTGCTGTGGGCAGCCAACCGGCATGAAGTGGCCTGCTACCTGTATGAACGCTGCGCCGAACTGAACCTTCCGGGTGCTGCCCTGGCCTTGTATGAGTTGCACCATGGCGGCCTGGCCAACACCCCGGCGCATTACCTGGATGACGAGGCAGCCGGGTACTGGCTGCAGCGTGCGGTGGAGACGGGCAGCAGGCAGGCCAAATACAACCTGGCCTGCCTGCGCATGGACGGCGATGAGGATTTGAACGAGCGCAGTGCCATGCTGGCGGTCAGACGCCTGCTTGTCGACGCGCTGGGCTACGGGCAGACCAATGCGTGTGCGCGGTTACACCTGGGGATTTTGTTACGCCGGTTTGGTGAGGCGCAGGAGCGAAGTGAGGCGGTTGCTTACCTGCTGAGCCTGGTCGAGCACCCGGACCCGTGGCTTGCAGGGCGTGCCAGCGCCGAACTGGGGCTGGCCTGGATGCAGGGACGTGGCACCCGCAAGCAAAGCCGCTTTGCCGCCATTCAATGGGTCAACCGAGCGGCCAGCTTGCAACCGAGGGATTCGGCCATTGGTGATATCCAGGCCCAGGTCCTCAATTCGCACAGTCGGGTAAAGACGTTGTTTACTCAGTGCGGGGCGGCATTGTTCCGCGGCACACTGCATGCAAGTGAGCTACCACCGAAACAGACCTTTACCCACGCCGAGTCGTTGCGGGTTCAACCCGCATCGGACGGGCTCAGGCGCGCACGTAAACCCAGGCTGTCAGGCCCGATGCAAGGGTGACAGCGACGCGCTTGTAGTCGGCAACTTCATAGCGGTCCGCCGCTGCCAGTTCGTCTTCGCTGATCTGAAAGACCATGCCGGCGACGCTGTCGTTGGCCTGGCTGCTGGGGGAAACGATGGGATGATGGGTCTTGCCGCTGGTCGCCAGTACGTCCGGGTCAGTGATCTCGACCCAGTCCATGCGGTAGCCAGGCATACGGTCGGCCTGGCCGTTCAGCTCACGGCCAAAGTTGGCCAGTTGCACGGCTTTATCCTGCAAGGTGCCGTAGGAAAACAACAGTACCGAGTATGCGCTGGAGGGCTGCATTCATTCATCCTGTGAAGTTGGGTTCAGCCGGGCTTCCAGCTCGGCTACCTGTTTTTCCAAGGCTTCGAGGCGTGCCCGGGTGCGCGCCAGTACGACCATCTGGCTGTCAAATTCATCGCGGCTGACTAGGTCCAGCTTGCTGAAGGCACCTTGCATCAACACTTTGAACTGGCTTTCCAGTTCCGCACGGGGCTGGGCGGCATCGCTGCTGAACAGGCGCGAGGCCTGGTCGCTCAGGGCATCGAGAAGGGCTTTGGGCGCGAGCATGGGGCTGTCCACTGAAACGGAGAAGTGGCCGCCAGTGTAGCACGCACAAACCTGGCGCCTGAGTGCACATTGGCCTTTGTAGGAATGGCCTTGCGTGGCGATTGGGCTGCACAGCGGCCCTGGCAATATCGGCATCAAGGCACAAATCGTAGGGCACTTCGCAGCCCCATCGCGACGCAAGGCCGCTCCCACAAAGATGGCGTGCGGTTTTCAATCAGTTGCACATTTTTCGCGCAGCTTGCCCCACCTCGGCGCACCGAAATTGTGCATGTTTCCGATGCTGGCGACTGGCCAATCCCGACAAAATCACATAACGCTCTGTTTTTCGGCGCTTTGTCCGAACTGGCAAGGTTTCTGCAAAGACCTGTACGAGCCATGCACTGAAGCAGTTCCTTGTGACCAGGCAGTGCGCACGCGGAGCCGGATGCCGACGACGCGTTACAAAGCCAACCGCTGCGCTTAGACTTGAGACGGGTTTGTTTTCCTGGGGCAAGTCCACCAAATCGGGAGAGAGTTTCATGAAGCTAGTCACAGCCATCATCAAGCCGTTCAAGCTGGACGACGTGCGCGAGTCGTTGTCGGAAATCGGCGTGCAGGGCATCACCGTCACCGAAGTCAAAGGTTTCGGTCGGCAGAAGGGCCACACCGAACTGTATCGCGGTGCTGAATATGTGGTCGATTTCCTGCCCAAGGTGAAGATCGATGTCGCCATCGATGACAAGGACCTTGATCGGGTAATCGAAGCCATCACCAAGGCAGCCAACACCGGCAAGATTGGTGACGGCAAGATTTTCGTGGTGAATCTGGAGCAGGCGATCCGCATCCGTACCGGCGAAACCGATACCGACGCGATCTAAGCAGCAAAAAAAGCCTCACCAAACCCAACGCCCCAGGAGAAAACAACATGACTCTGCGTAAGATCGCAGGGCTAGGAGCCCTATTGTCCCTCGTAATGCCTGGGCTTGCCCTGGCAGAGGAAGCTGCCCCAGCGCTTAATTCCGGCGACACCGCCTGGATGCTGACCGCAACGGCGCTGGTGCTGTTCATGACCATCCCGGGCCTGGCCCTGTTCTATGGCGGCATGGTGCGATCCAAGAACGTGCTGTCGGTGATGATGCAATGCTTTGCAATCACCGGGCTGATGAGCATTCTCTGGGTCGTCTACGGCTACAGCATGGCCTTCGATACCGCCGGTATGGAAAAGGGCGTGCTCAACTTCAACTCCTTCGTTGGCGGCTTCTCCAAGGCCTTCCTCAGCGGTGTCACGCCTGACAGCTTGACCTCGGCCACCGCGCTGTTCCCTGAAGCGGTGTTCATCACCTTCCAGATGACGTTCGCCATCATCACCCCGGCGTTGATCGTCGGTGCCTTTGCCGAGCGCATGAAGTTCTCGGCGATGCTGGTATTCATGGGTATCTGGTTCACCCTGGTATATGCGCCGATCGCCCACATGGTGTGGAGCGGTGACGGTGCCCTGATGTGGGACTGGGGCGTACTGGACTTCGCTGGCGGCACCGTGGTGCATATCAACGCCGGTATCGCAGGCCTGGTCTGCTGCCTGGTACTGGGCAAGCGCAAGGGCTACCCGACCACGCCGATGGCCCCGCACAACCTTGGCTATACCCTCATGGGCGCAGCGATGCTGTGGATCGGCTGGTTCGGTTTCAACGCAGGCTCTGCTGCTGCCGCCAATGGTACTGCCGGCATGGCCATGCTGGTCACTCAGATCGCTACCGCCGCCGCCGCCCTGGGCTGGATGTTCGCCGAGTGGGTCGGTCACGGTAAGCCAAGTGCTCTGGGCATCGCTTCGGGCGTGGTTGCTGGCCTGGTTGCCATCACCCCGGCTGCGGGCACCGTCGGGCCGATTGGCGCGCTGATTATCGGCCTGGTTTCGGGTGTGCTCTGCTACTTCTGCGCCACCACGCTCAAGCGCAAACTCGGCTATGACGATTCGCTGGATGCCTTCGGCGTCCACGGTGTTGGCGGCATCATCGGTGCCATCCTGACGGGTGTATTCGCGGCCCCGGCGCTGGGCGGCTTCGGTACCGTCACCGACATCGGCATGCAAGTCTGGATCCAGGCCAAAGGTGTTATTTTCACCGTAGTCTACACCGCCATCGTCACCTACGTGATTCTCAAGGTGCTGGATGTGGTGATGGGCCTGCGGGTCAACGAAGAAGAAGAGTCGGTCGGCCTCGACCTGGCTCAGCACAACGAACGCGGCTACAACCTGTAACTGCGACGCGGTAAAAATTTGCCCGGCTTGCCGGGCATTTTTTTGCCAGTTTTTCAGCATTTCCCGCACGGCAAACGGTTTATTCGGCACGTTCGTGACGTAGGTAAAAAACTTACAAGCCACAGGGCGTTTATGGTGCTTTGCTTTTTCCACGGGCGCGCTAGAATGCGCGCCGAAGGGTGTTTGACGAGCAGTCCACACACTTCGCCAGCCTTTGCTAGGCTTGCCAATAGCGTGTGGCCAGCAGGGGCTAATGGATTTGTCAGGTCCTGCCAGGAGCAGGGCCTGCTGGGTGCCGCCTCCCATCACGAGTGCCGACCCAAGGGCAGTGGCCTAACCCACGGCCAGTTGAATTTTCACTGGTGGTTGCCGGTCTACGGCTGCACTGGTCTATAACCAACCTGCTTTTCGCAAGTCATGAGGTAGAACATGAGCGACGACGATCTGGAAAATGATGACCTCGAAGTAGGCGACGAAGACGAGGGTGATGAGGTCCTTGAAGGGGCGGCTGACGACGGCGTGGAAGACGCTGGCGATGACGACAGCAGCCCGGCACCCGTTGCCAAGGGCAAATCCAAGGCAGCAGTCTCGGTAGACGAGATGCCGAGCATGGAAGCCAAGCAGAAAGAGCGTGATGCACTGGCCAAGGCGATGGAAGAATTCCTTTCTCGTGGTGGCAAGGTGCAGGAAGTCGAGGCCAACGTGGTCGCTGACCCGCCCAAGAAGCCGGACAACAAGTACGGCAGCCGCCCTATCTGAGTGGCTGATCGCAAAAAAGCCCGCCGTCGCTGCGGGCTTTTTTACGCCTGTGGGTTTTGTGTTGCCCGTGCCGGCCTCTTCGCGGGCATGCCCGCTCCCACAGGTTCACCACAGGGTTCAGGACCTGCGCGGTCCCTATGGGAGCGGGCGTGCCCGCGAATGGGCCGCAAAGCGGCCCCGTCAGCGCCAGCGTGCAAGCACGTCAGGTAGTTGCGACAGGCGCTGGATCTCGGCGTCCGGCGCCTGATCGCCAGCCCAGGCCTTGCCTTGCGGGTTGAACCACACCGCCCGCAACCCGGCGCGCTGGGCACCGGCAATGTCATCGCCAGGGTGATCGCCGATGTGCACTGCCGCACCCGCGTCCACCTCGCCGCGGCGCAACGCTTCAAGGAATGGTGCAGGGTCTGGTTTGCCGATGCCCAGGTCCTCGGCGCACAGGGCAAAGCGGAAGTAATCCGCCAGCCCTAGCCGGCTGACGTCGGCATTGCCGTTGGTGACCACGCCCAGGATGTATTGATGGCGCAAGATTTCAAGCACCGGCTGCACCTCTGGGAAGATCTCCACCTGGTGGCGGGCATGCAGGAACACTTCGAAGCCTTCGTTGGCCAGCGCCTGGGCGTGCTGCTCGCTGTAGCCGACCTCTTCCAGGGCATGAAACAGCACGCGCCTGCGCAGGGCACTGATGCGGTGCTTGAGGCCGGGCTCTGCTTGCACCAGGCGCTCGCGGATGGCGAACAGGTGTTCCACCGGCACGCTGCCGAGGGTGGGTGCGTTGGCCTCGAGCCAGTCGCGCAGCACGACTTCCGCGGTGGCAATCACCGGCGCGGTGTCCCACAGGGTATCGTCGAGGTCGAAGGTGATCAGCTTGATGCTCATGAGTCTGTGCCTTTGCTGCGTTTGGCCCGAGGGTGGGCGCTGTCGTACACCGCGGCCAGGTGCTGGAAGTCCAGGTGGGTGTAGATTTGCGTCGTGCTGATGTCGGCGTGGCCGAGCATCTCCTGCACCGCGCGCAGGTCCTGGGATGACTCCAGCACATGGCTGGCGAAGGAGTGGCGAAGCATGTGCGGGTGCAGGTGTTGGCCCAGCTCACGCTCACCGGCGGCCTTTACCCGCAGCCGAACTGCCTGGGGGCTGATGCGATTGCCCTGGCGAGTGATGAACACTGCACGGTCGCGTGGGTTGCCGATGCCGCGCAAGCGGTACCAGGCCTGCAACGCCTCGCGAGCCTTGCGACCCACCGGCAGTACGCGGGCTTTTCCACCCTTGCCCAGTACCTGCACCAGGCCGGCGGCGAGGTCGAGGTGATCAAGGTCGAGGCTGGTCAGTTCCGATAGGCGTAGGCCTGAGGAATAGAACAGCTCGAGGATCGCCTGGTCACGCCGGGCAATGAAGTCGTCGTCGACGCCACCATCGAGCAGCTGCAGCGCGCGATCGGTATCCAGTACCTTGGGCAGCCGACGCTCACCTTTGGGTGCGCTCAGGCCGGTGGCCGGGTCGTGCTGGCACAGGCCTTCGCGGTTGAGGTAACGGTACAGGCCGCGCACTGCCGACAGCAGGCGTGCCAGGCTGCGCGGGGACTGGCCATGGTGGTGCAAGCGGGCGATCAGCTGGCGCAGTTGCTGGATTTGCAGCGCCTGCCACTCGGCAATGCCGTGTTCTTTGCAGTAGGCGATGACTTTTTCCAGGTCGCGACGGTAGCCCAGCAAGGTGTGCTCCGACACCTGGCGCTCGTTGCGCAGGTGTGCGCAATAAGCCTCCAGCTGGCGTTTCATCAGCGTACCGAGCGCAGTGTCTGGGTAACGCGTGGCACAACGCGGCCGAGCACCTCGGCGATATAGCCGAGGAAAAGGGTGCCGACGCTGCTCTTGTAGTGTTGCGGGTCGCGGCTGCCGATGGCCAGAACCCCATGCAGCCCTTGGTACTCAAGAGCTGCCACGGCGCTGGAGCCTACTTCCCGGCGCTGTTCTTCACCGAACAGGAAAGCCAGCTCGTGCTCGCGCAGGTTGCCACTGACGGTCTTGCCACCGCCCAGCAGGGCACCGATGGCTTGCTGCGCCTCGGCATTGCTGACCCAGCGCCCCACCGGCGCGACGTTGTCGCCGAACAGGATCAGGCTGACGAAGGGCACCTGGAATTCCTGGCGCAGGCTGTCTTCGACCGCCATTACCACTTCTTCCAGGCTGCCGGCATCGAGCAGGTCAAGGATCAGCCGGCGGGTCTTGTCGAACAGCCTGTCGTTGTCGCGGGCCACGTCCATCAGTTGCGACAGGCGATGGCGCATTTCGATGTTGCGGTCACGCAGCAGCTTGAGCTGGCGTTCCACCAGCGACACGCTGTCTCCTCGCTGGTGCGGGATGTGCTGTTCGATCAGCAGCTCGTCGTGCTCGGCGAAGAAGGTGGGGTGGGCGCGCAGGTAGGCGACCACCGCTTCGGCATCGAGCTCGGCGGACTGCTTGGGTACAACCTTGGGCTGATCGGTCATGGCGGTTACTCGTTTAGAGACGAACCTGTCCTTCGTAGACGCGTACGGCCGGGCCGGTCATCATCACGGGCTTGCCGGGGCCGGCCCATTCGATGTGCAGGCGACCACCGGGCAGGTCGAGGGACACCGGGGAATCCATCCAGCCCTGGCTGATCGCCGCCACGGCTGCGGCGCAGGCGCCGGTGCCGCAAGCCTGGGTTTCGCCGGCGCCGCGTTCCCACACGCGCAGGTTGGCGCGGTGGCGGTCGATGACTTGAATGAAGCCGGCATTCACCCGCTGTGGGAAACGTGGGTGGTTTTCGATCTTCGGGCCCAGCTCATGCACAGGCGCAGTAAACACGTCGTCTACACGCAGCACGGCGTGCGGGTTACCCATGGACACGGCGGCTATCGAGTACAACTGGCCGTCAACTTCCAGTGGGTAGCTTGGCGCCTGTGCATCGGCGACAAAGGGAATTTCGGCAGGGATGAAGCGCGGCGGGCCCATGTTGACACTCACCTGGCCGTCGTTCTGCACGTCCAGCACGATGATGCCGCTCTTGGTTTCCACGCGGATGCGCTTTTTCGCGGTCAGGCGCTTGTCCAGCACGAAGCGGGCAAAGCAGCGCGCACCGTTGCCGCATTGCTCGACCTCGGAGCCGTCGGCGTTGAAGATGCGGTAGCGGAAGTCCACTTCCGGGTTGTTCGGCGCCTCGACGATCAGCAACTGGTCAAAGCCGATGCCGGTGTGACGGTCACCCCATTGCTTGGCGTGCTTGGGCTGAATGTGCGCGTGCTGGCTGACCAGGTCCAGGACCATGAAGTCGTTGCCCAGCCCATGCATCTTGGTAAAACGCAGCAGCATGGGCTTACTCCGGCAGCAGGCTTTCGCCAGCATACAGTTCGGCGATGGTCTCGCGGCGGCGTACTTCGAACGCCTGGTCGCCGTCGACCAGGATTTCAGCGCAACGGCCGCGGGTGTTGTAGTTTGAACTCATGACAAAACCATAGGCGCCCGCGGACTCTACGGCCAGCAGGTCACCTTCGGCCAGGTTGAGTATGCGGTCCTTGCCGAGGAAGTCGCCAGTCTCGCAGATAGGGCCGACCAGGTCATAGGCACGGCCTTCGCCTGCACGTGGCTTGACCGCGCTGACACCCATCCAGGCCTGGTACAGGGCCGGGCGGATCAGGTCGTTCATCGCGGCATCGATGATCGCGAAGTCCTTGTGTTCGGTGTGCTTGAGGTATTCCACGCGGGTCAGCAGCACGCCAGCGTTGGCGACGATGTAGCGGCCAGGCTCGAACACCAGGGCCAGGTCGCGCTCGCCCACGCGTTCGCGGATGGCCTTGATGTAGTCGGCCACCTGTGGTGGCTGTTCGTCGCGGTAGCGCACGCCGACACCGCCACCCAGGTCCAGGTGGCGCAGGTGTATGCCGCACTCGGCCAGGCGGTCGACCAGCACCAGCAGGCGGTCGAGGGCGTCGAGGAATGGCTCGACGGTGGTCAGTTGCGAGCCGATGTGGCAATCGACACCGACCACTTCCAGGTTCGGTAGCTGTGCGGCGCGTACGTAGATGGCCTCGGCATCGGCAATGGCGATGCCGAACTTGTTTTCTTTAAGGCCGGTGGAGATGTACGGGTGGGTACCGGCATCGACGTCCGGGTTGACCCGCAGCGACACCGGGGCAACCTTGCCCATTTCGGCGGCGACTACTTGCAGGCGCTCCAGCTCGTCGGTGGATTCGACGTTGAAGCAGTGCACGCCAACTTCCAGGGCACGGCGCATGTCTTCACGGGTTTTGCCAACGCCGGAGAACACCACGCGGTCTGCACGCCCGCCAGCGGCCAGTACACGCTCCAGTTCACCACCGGAGACAATGTCAAAGCCTGCGCCCAGGCGCGCCAGCACGTTCAGCACGCCAAGGTTGGAGTTGGCCTTGACCGCGAAGCACACCAGGTGCTCGGTGCCTTGCAGGGCGTCTGCGTAGCTACGGTACTGGGCCTCGATGTGGGCGCGCGAGTACACATAGGTGGGGGTGCCGTAACGTTCAGCAATGGCCGACAGGGCCACGCCTTCCGCGAACAGCTCACCGTCGCGGTAGTTGAAAGCGTTCATCTGGTTTCCTTACTGCGCTGGCGACTGCTCGGGCTCGGGCTCGGACTGCAGCTCGGGCTGCTGTTCTTGTGCCGGGGCCGGCTTGGCTTTTGGCTGGTGCTGGTGCGACGTGTGCGCTTTGCCGTTATCGCCATCTTCAGGCAGATACAGCGGGCCTTTCTGGCCACAGGCCGAAACGAGGCAGGCAACAGCGACCAGCGCCGCGAAGGAGGAAATCAGGCGCTTCATGGGTGAAATCCTTAGAAAAATGCAGTATTGCGCCCGAGTATACCGAGCGACCGGCGGCTTGCCTATGCAAGGACCGGTCCGCCGGGCGGGCTATGCTTAGCCTCTGCGCAGCCCCCCGTAGGAGCGGGCTTGCCCGCGAAGAGGTCGGTGAACGCAACGGCTAAACCTTTGCATTCGGCGGCAAGCGCCCGTATCTTGCCCGGCTTGCCTGTAACGCAGCCAATTTCGAGGTTCCTGCAATGAGTTTGAGTGAAGCGCGTTTCCATGATCTGGTCGACGCGACCCAACAGGCCCTGGAAGATCTGTTCGACGAGAGCGGTCTGGACCTGGACATGGAGAACTCCGCCGGTGTCCTGACCGTCAAGTTCGAGGGCGGCGCCCAGCTGATCTTCAGCCGTCAGGAGCCATTGCGCCAGCTGTGGCTTGCCGACCGCTCCGGTGGTTTCCACTTCGATTACGACGAAGACAGCGGCAAGTGGGTGTGCGAAAAGAGCGAAGAGTTGCTGGGTGAAATGCTCGAGCGTATCGTCTGGGAGCGGGCCGGCGAGAAGCTGGACTTCGACGAAATCTGACATGAGTAGCGCCCAGGCCCGGCCGCCCAAGCCGCTTTACAGCAACGTCAGCCCTGCAGTGCCGTCACCGTGCATCAGCGTATGCCGGCTGGACGAACAGCGGGTGTGCACCGGTTGCCATCGGCATGTCGAGCACATTCGCGAATGGCGCTCGGCCGATGACGAACGGCGCCGTCAGATCTGCCGCGAGGCCCAGGTCTTGCGCGAGCAGGCTAAGGCACACTGAGCGCAGGGGCTTGAGTATTTGCCCGGCTGTGGTAGTGTCGGGTTCTGCGTCGGTGACGCCAAAGCCTTCTCAAACCCCGCCCTTGGGCGGGGTTTTGCTTTATTTGCACATTGAAAACTGCCTGTTCAAAGGAGTCTGACTGGATCATGAGCACCAAGCCTTCCCTCATCCTCACCCGATTGGACGTACAACGTCTGGAGCGTCTGATCGACAGCCTCGACGAGAGTACGCCGGGTGTGCTCGCCCTGCAGGACGAGCTTGACCGCGCCGAGCAGGTGGTCGGTCACGAGGAAGTGCCGGCGGGCGTGGTGACCATGAACTCGCGGGTGCACTGCCGTGAGGAAGCCAGCGGCAAGGACTACCACCTGACACTGGTGTACCCCAAGGATGCCGGGCCGGAAGGCAAGGTCTCGATCCTGGCGCCGATTGGCTGCGCCTTGCTGGGGCTGTCGGTGGGCGAGCAGATCGACTGGCCGGCACCGGGGGGCAAGACCCTCAAGCTGAAGCTGCTGGAAGTGGAGTACCAGCCGGAGGCGGCGGGCGATTACGACCTGTAAGGGCCAGGGCGCCGTTTCGCGGCCCGTTTGCAGCGCAAGGCTGTTGCTACAGAGAGATGCACTCCTTTGTCGCCGCCTTGTGCTGCGAGTTCAGACGCCCTCCGCCAAAACCTGCTCCAACCCCTCATTCAAAGCCTGCTCCAGCACCCGCTTGTAGCTCAGGTAGGCCTGCGTTGCCCCCAGCCGGTCATCCAGCAACTCGGACAAATCCAGGTCGGTGATATAGCACCGGTACTGCGCTGTGCCACGGCGCTGACCGATGATCTGCCTGGCCACCACCGCATACAGCTGCTCACCATGTTCCAGCTCGGAAAACTCCTGCTGGTCGCAGTACAGCGTCACATGCGCCACGCCCGCTACACCCGCCTGGATAATCGCCTGTACCTCATAGTAAGGCTGGTCGCTGCTCTCGGCCGGGGCCAGGCGCGGCTCGATGTTGCGTGCCTTGCCTGGGCCGGTAGGCAGCAGCTGCGCGTAGTGGATATCCAGCGAGGCGGGTCGCAGGCTATCGAGGGGCAGGCGGGCATCGCGGCGCATTACCACCGAGCGCAGAAAACGTTGCAGTGGCAACAGCAGATGCGCTTCGTCATGCAGCGGCAGGCGTTGTTGCCACAATGCGTTGTATTCATCCAGCACATACACATCGGCCCAGCCGCCCTGCAGGCGGTAGAACACCTGAATGCAGGCTGGCCGGCCTTGCTCCAGCACCAGGCGCAGGTCGTGGTCCTGCAGCGCATTGGCATCGAGGTACAGCGGGCTGTAGGCACTGCGTTCTTCGCCCAGGTAGGCCAGCAGCCCCTCATGCTCGGCCAGGGTCGTCAGGCTGACATGCTCGGGCAACAGCTCCAGCACATGGGTGTGTTGGGCCACTTGTAGCAGGTAGCGGTGGTGGAGCCCTTGGTCCCGCAGCAGCTGCGCAGTGTCGAAAATTTCCTCTACGCGCTGGCCGATCGGCTGGGCGCGGCTTTGGCAGAAGCAGCGTACTCGCACCCTTGGCCGGTGGCCGCGCTGCGCCGGGCTGTTGAGGAAGTCGCGCAGGCAGCGCACCAGCGCGTGTTCGCCGTCATAACGCTGGACCAGCACCTCGTTCCAGCTGTTGACGGTGACCTGGTCCAGGGTCAGCACCAGGTTTTCGCGCACGCCAGCGTAGCTCAACGCGTCGGTGCGCTCTGTGGTCATCAGCACGTTCAGGTCTCGGTGGTGGCGCAGCGGGTCGACGCCGACGTTGACCAGCAACAACACCTCATCGGCAACGCTGGGCTGCAAAAGGCGCACTTCGCTGACGGTCGGCAAGGGCAGGGGGATACTTTGCCGCAGACAGCCCAGCAGGTTGAACAGTTCGAACTCACCGAGGTCGCTGGCCCCTGGATGCAGTGCCATGCGGGTGCTGCTGTCGATCACCCCGTTGCGATGGGCCCAGGTCAGCAGCTCGAGTAGCTCACGGCAGCGCTTCATCGGGCTGAAGTGCTGTACCTCATGGGTGCTCAGGTTGCCGCTGTACAGCTCCCAGTGGTAGCTGCCCGGCTCCTTGCGGTTGGGTGCCTGGACCAGCGTCAGGGTGTCTTCGGCGAGGTCAGGGGCGATGCCGGGGTTAATCACTTCGACCTTACCGGCGCGGCGCTCGAAGGCGGCGTACAGGCGCCGGCCCAGCACATTGAGGTCGCGCTGGTCGGCGCGGCTGCTGGCGTTCTGGGTGCGGGCGAACTGGCTGAGGAAGCGATAACTGAGGTTAAGCTCGGCCACCAGCTCACGCCGCTCGACGGCAATCTGCTGCACTTTCCATTGGCTGCGGCTGTCCAGCAGGGCCAACTGGCGCTGGTCCCAGCCCCACTCGTCGGTCAGGCGCTGCAGCAGCCGGCGTTGCCAGCCATGGCTGCGGCCCTGGTCGCTGAGCTTCTTGTTCACCTTCAGGTACAGGCTGCGCCGTACCAGCTCCAGGCGCGCGGGTTCGCCGCGTTGCAGCAGGTAACGTTCAATGCGCCGGTAGACCATCACGTAGGGGTCCAGCTCGTCGAGGTCAAGCTGGTTGGCAAACACTGCCTGCTTGTAATCCAGGCTCAGGCAGCGCACCGCAGGGTGTTCGCCGGCGTAGGCTTCGGTCAGCAGCAGTTTGAGCAGCGATTTGTAGGGCGAGTCGATGCCTTTGAACAATTGCCACAGGCCAGCGCCGACGAACTCACCGGGCGGAATGTGCGCCAGGTTGCCGAGGTCAAGGGCTTCCTGGCTGCGGATAAAGCGCTTGGACAGCAACGTCTGGGTGTAGCTGTAATAGTTGTGCTCCTCGTACACCGGGACCAGCCACCACAGCGGCGTACGCCCGGCCAGCCACAGGGTGGTGCGGTAGAACTCGTCCAGCAGCAGGTAGTGCTGGGTGGTGCCGCAGTCGTCGGAGCCGAGCTGGCCATCGCGCTGACCCTGTGCGAAGCCCTGTGTGTCGATCAGGAAAAAGTGTGCTTCGGCGCCCAGGCTTGCCGCCCAGGCCTCCAGCAGCTGGCACTTGCGGCGCAGCTCACCCAGCAGCTGTTCGGGCAAACCGGGTGCATGGCACACCCACAGGTCCATGTCGCTGTGCTCGGCCTGCGCCAGCGAGCCCAGGCTGCCCATCAGGAACAGGCCGTGGATCGGGCGTGGCGGGTTGCCATGCTGGGCCTTGTAAGTGAACGAGCGGGCCAGGCGTTGGGCATCTGCCACCAGCTCGGCGCTTGGCTCGTAAGCTGATACGCCCGCAGGGGTGCTGCCGGAGACGTAACCCGGCAATAGCGGGTGGTTCACGTGAAACAGCAGCGGCAGCAACGACAGTACCTGTTGCTGGCGCGTTGACAGGCCTTCCTTTGCCCGCTGCAGTCGGCCCTGGTTGAGATGCAGGAAGCGCGCACGCAATGTCGCCAGGACCTTGCGGTCGATGCCTTCGTCCAGGTCAGGGCGGATTTCGTGAGGGTGGTTCATTGCGCGCTCGGGCAGGCCATTGAAGCTGTGGCGAGTTTAGCCTGAGTGGCGGGGTCGGATAAGCGGTAATTGAAATTCTGGCGCCATTTTTCCAGCGCTGGCCTGCTCCAGCTTTCGCTGCGCTTCAGGCATGATGGGCGCATTGAGTTCATGTAGAGAGTCTCCAATGCGTGTATGGATCGATGCCGACGCCTGCCCCAAGGCGGCCAAGGATCTGATCGTCAAGTTCGCCCTCAAGCGCAAGTTCGAGGTGGTGATGGTGGCGGGGCAGGCGGTGGCCAAGCCAGCGTTCGCGATCGTGCGTCTGATCGTGGTGCCCAGCGGCATGGATGCGGCCGACGATTACATTGTGGAGCACGCCTTGCCTGGCGAGCTGGTGATCTGCAGTGACGTGCCGCTGGCCGACCGTCTGGTGAAAAAGGGCGTGGCCGCACTGGACCCGCGTGGGCGTGAGTTCGACGAGCGCAACATGGGCGACCGTTTGGCGGCACGCAACCTGTTCACCGAGCTGCGTGAGCAGGGTCAGGTGGGGGGCGGGCAGGCGGCCTATGGCGAACGCGAGAAACAGGCGTTTGCCAATGCACTGGACCGGATCATTGCCCGGCTCTCGAAAGGCTGACAGATTCCTGTAGGCGACAGCCCAGGCTGGCGCGGTGGATGGCACCGGCTCTGCCGGTGTTCGCGGGTAAACCCGCTCCTACAGGCGATCGCGCAGTTGCCCCACAGGTACCGCGTGACCTTGAAGCCTGCGCTGGACCTGTGGGAGCGGGCATGCCCGCGAAGAAGCCGACGCAGTAAGTTACTCGTGCGTCAGCTCCAGCACTCGGTCCACCAGCTTGTAGATCCCGCCCGCCGCCTCGCTGATCGACTTGGCCTCCATGTACGCCGGGGTCGTCACGAGCTTGCGCTGGGTGTCTTCGACAATATCGTGTACATCGCATTCTTCATGGGTGCCACCCATCTTTTCGACAGCCGCCGCAGTGCCGGCATCGCTCCCGATGGTGCAGACCACGCCCGGTCCATAGATCTTCGCCGCCAGCGCCGGCGAGATGCAGATCAGGCCAACGGGTTTGCAGGCGTCGGCAAAGGCTTCGGCCAAAGCCAGCACGTCTGGGTTCACGCTGCAATTGGCGCCTTCCACGGCAAAGTTCGAGAGGTTTTTTGCTGCCCCGAAACCACCCGGCACGATCAGCGCATCGAAGTCTTCGGCCTTGGCCTCACGGATATCCTTGACCTCGCCGCGGGCGATGCGCGCCGACTCCACCAGCACATTGCGCGATTCGGGCATTTCTTCGCCGGTCAGATGGTTGATTACATGCATCTGTGCGATGTTCGGCGCGAAGCACTGCACCTGCGCACCGCGCTGGTCGAGGCGCAGCAGCGTGATCACGCTTTCGTGGATTTCGGCGCCGTCATACACGCCACAGCCGGAAAGAATCACCGCTACTTTTTTTGTCATGCTCATTACTCCAGTGTCGAGGCGCTAAATGTCCTCTAGTTTGGCAGATGTCGCCATAGGGATTCCTGCGGGGGCGGCCTAATCTTGGTGGATAACGCCTGAGGTCGCGCCCATGGACCTGATACTGCTGGCCGTACCATTCTTTTTTGTGCTGATAGCCGTAGAGCTGCTCGCCGACCGCGTGCGCGGCCAGCACAATTTCACCCTGGCCGACTCGATCAACAGCCTGAGTACCGGCGCACTGTCGACCAGTACCGGCCTGCTGACCAAAGGCGTAGGGCTGGTCACCTATGCTCTGGTCTTCGAGCACCTGGCGCTGTTGCAATTGCCGGTGCAGGCAGGGTGGGTCTGGTTGCTGGCCTTCGTCCTGTACGACTTCTGTTACTACTGGCTGCACCGCCTGGGGCATGAGCGCAACGTGCTGTGGGCTGCGCACTCGGTGCATCACCAGAGCGAGGAGTACAACCTCACCACGGCGCTGCGTCAGACCAGTAGCGGATTCCTCTTCTCGTGGTTGTTCTACCTGCCGCTGGCGCTGCTGGGTGTGCCGCCACTGGTGTTCATCACCGTCGCCTCGCTCAACCTGCTGTATCAGTTCTGGGTGCATACCCGGCATATCCCTAAACTTGGCTGGCTGGAGTGGGTGTTGATCACGCCGTCCAATCATCGCGTCCACCATGCGCAAAATCCTGCTTACTTGGATCGCAATTACGGTGGTGTGTTCATTCTCTGGGACCGTCTGTTCGGCACGTTCAAGGAGGAGGACCCGGCCGAGCCGGTGGTGTTCGGGGTGACCACGCCGCTGGCCAGCTGGAACCCGCTATGGGCCAACCTGCAGTTCTATGCCCAGCTCTGGCACGACGCCCGGCGCACCACCAGCCTGTGGGACAAGCTGCGTATCTGGTTCATGCCTACCGGCTGGCGCCCGGCCGATGTGGCCGCACGCTACCCACAGGCCAAACAGGACCTGGCGCTGTTTCGCAAGTTCGAGATTGCCCTGGGGCGCGGGCAGCAAGCCTATGTGGCGGCGCAGTTCGTGGTTTATGTGGCCTTGGGCAGCTACCTGATGGACGTGGCCGACCGCGTGTCGGCCGCCGCGCTGGTGCTCGGCTGGTCACTGATGGCGTTTGGTTTGTTCGTGCTGGGCGCGTTGCTGGAGAACCGGCCCTGGTCTGCACGCCTGGAGTTGGCGCGGTTGTGTCTGAATGCGCCGGCATTGTACCTGGCCGGCGCCTTGGGCTTAGCGGTGGTCGCGCCGCTGGCCTGGCTTCTGCTCGTGGCTTACAGCCTGCTCAGCCTCTGGGGGCTGGGCCTGGCTCGCCGCCCTGCGCTCCGCGCGCAGAGTACGGAAGCGCCGGCGCAGCCACAGCAGGCCACCCAGCGCCACCAGGCCGCCAAGCACCCATAGCTCGTAACGTTTGACGTTGCCCAGCAAGCCTTCGAGGATGGCGCCGAAGTGGTAGGCGGCGGCGCCCAGGGCCACTGCCCAGATGCCCGCGCCAATCCCGTTCAGCAGCAGGTAGCGGCGTGGCGGGTAACCCGACAGGCCGATGGCCACCGGCATGACCGTGCGCAAACCATAGACAAAGCGGAAGCTCAGCACCCAGATATCGGGGTGGCGGCGGATATGGTCCAGCGCCCGGTCACCCATTGCCTGCCAGCGCGGCTTGCGCGCCAGGATCCTGCGCCCGTGGCGTCGGCCCATGAAGTACCACAACTGGTCGCCCGCGTAGCTGCCGAAGAAGGCCACCAGGCATACCAGATTGATATCCATGTAACCGCGGAACGCAAGGAATCCCGCAAGCACCAGAATGGTCTCGCCTTCAAAGAAGGTGCCTAGAAAAAGGGCGAAGTAGCCGAAATCCTGCAGGAATTGTTGAAGCATTTTCTGAGGTGCTGGCGAAATGAACGCGCAGCCTACCCCTTCGCGCGCGTTCGTGAAAGTGTCCAAATGTGTCTCGACGTGAACATTTCCAGCGCAGACAATGCCAGAGGCCACTTGCCACGGCTTGCCCATGTGTGTAACACGGGCGTCATAATGAGCGCTTATCTTGCCGCTCAATAGATGATAGGGCGTTAACGTCCTCAGGAACGCCAGATGAATAATGAAGTGCTAAGCCCTGTCGCGATCAAGGATGCTCAGGAGCTTCCAGAAGAGATGCTGCAGACCCCGCCAGACCTGCCTCCGGTGGCCGAGCCTGTAGCGGAACAGGTGGTCGAACCTGTGGCTCCGGTGCCCGCGCCGTCCCCGGCCATCGCCGTCCCTGGTCTGGACGACAGCAGCCTGTACATTCATCGCGAACTCTCGCAACTGCAATTCAATATCCGGGTGCTGGAGCAGGCACTGGACGAGAACTACCCGCTGCTGGAACGGCTCAAGTTCCTGTTGATCTTCTCCAGCAACCTCGACGAGTTCTTTGAGATTCGCGTCGCCGGCCTGAAGAAGCAGATCAACTTCGCCCGTGAACAGGCCGGCGCCGATGGCCTGCAGCCGCACCAGGCGCTGGCGCGTATCAGCGAACTGGTGCACATCGAGGTAGAGCGCCAGTACGCGATCCTTAACGACGTGCTGCTGCCAGAGCTGGAAAAGCACCAGATCCGCTTCATCCGCCGCCGCTACTGGACACCCAAGCTCAAGACCTGGGTGCGCCGCTACTTCCGCGACGAAATTGCCCCGATCATTACCCCGATTGGCCTCGACCCGACTCACCCGTTCCCGCTGCTGGTGAACAAGAGCCTCAACTTCATCGTTGAGCTCGAGGGGGTGGACGCCTTTGGTCGCGACTCGGGCCTGGCGATCATTCCGGCGCCACGCCTGCTGCCGCGGGTTATTCGCGTGCCGGAAGAGGTGGGCGGCCCAGGTGCAAACTACGTGTTCCTGTCGTCGATGATCCACGCGCACGCCGACGACCTGTTCCAGGGCATGAAGGTGAAGGGCTGCTACCAGTTCCGTCTGACGCGCAACGCCGACCTGGCGCTGGACTCTGAAGAGGTCGATGACCTGGCCCGAGCGCTGCGCGGCGAGCTGTTCTCGCGCCGCTACGGTGACGCCGTGCGCCTGGAAGTGGCCGACACCTGCCCGAAACACCTGTCGGACTACCTGTTGAAGCAGTTCAGCCTCAGCGAAAGTGAGCTGTACCAGGTCAATGGCCCGGTCAACCTCACCCGCCTGTTCAGCATCACCGGCCTGGACAGCCACCCGGAGCTGCAATACACACCGTTCACCCCGGCGATCCCCAAGCTGCTGGCGAACGCTGACAACATTTTCAGTGTGATCAGCAAGCAGGACATCCTGCTGATGCACCCGTTCGAGTCCTTCACGCCAGTGGTCGACCTGCTGCGCCAGGCCGCCAAGGACCCGCACGTGCTCGCCGTGCGCCAGACCCTGTATCGCTCGGGGGCTAACTCGGAAATCGTCGACGCCCTGGTGGACGCAGCGCGTAACGGCAAGGAGGTCACTGCGGTGATCGAGTTGCGTGCGCGCTTTGACGAAGAGTCCAACCTGCAGATGGCCAGCCGCCTGCAAGCAGCCGGTGCGGTAGTGATCTACGGTGTGGTCGGCTTCAAGACCCACGCCAAGATGATGCTGATTCTGCGCCGCGAGCAGGGCGAGATCGTGCGTTATGCGCACCTGGGTACCGGTAACTACCACGCCGGCAACGCTCGCCTGTACACCGATTACAGCCTGCTGACTTCTGACGATGCGCTCACCGAAGACGTCGGCAAGCTGTTCAGCCAGCTGATCGGCATGGGCAAGACCTTGCGCATGAAGAAGCTGCTGCATGCGCCGTTCACCCTGAAAAAGGGCATGCTCGACATGATCGCGCGGGAAACCCAGTTTGCCCTTGAAGGCAAGCCGGCGCACATCATCGCCAAGTTCAACTCGCTGACCGACGCCAAAGTCATCAAGGCGCTGTACAAGGCCAGCCAGTCGGGCGTGAAAATCGACTTGGTGGTGCGTGGCATGTGCTGCCTGCGCCCGGGCATTCCGGGGGTTTCGCACAACATCCAGGTGCGCTCGATCATTGGCCGCTTCCTCGAGCACACGCGGGTGTTCTACTTCCTCAATGGCGGCGAAGAGCAGATCTACCTGTCCAGCGCCGACTGGATGGAGCGCAACCTCGACAAGCGTGTCGAGACCTGCTTCCCGGTGGAAGGCAAGAAACTGTTGCTGCGGGTGAAGAAGGAGCTGGAAGGCTACCTGACCGACAATACCCACGCCTGGACCTTGCAGCCGGACGGGCGCTACGTGCGCAGCACCCCGACCGGCAACCAGAACCCGCGCAGCGTTCAGGCGACTCTGCTGGAGCGCCTGAGCAACCCGGTCCTCAACGTACGCTGAGGACGAAGCCGACCCGGGCCAGCCACTCCGCCTCGTTGGCGAAGTCGGCCTGGGTCAGCTGGTTCTGCTCCAGCCAACCGTCAGGGAAGGCTACATCCAGGCTGTTGTCTCCACCGTGCAGTTCTACCTTTGGCATTTGCTGAGTGCCGCGGATGTGGTGGAACAGGATGGCAAAGCGCAGCAGCACGCACAGGCGCAGCAGCTTGACCCCTTCGTCACCCAGTTCGGCGTAACGGTCCTTGGGGATGTTGCGGCGGTGGCCGCGTACCAGCAGGGCCATCATCTGCTGATCTTCCCGGGAAAAGCCTGCCAGGTCCGAGTGCTCGATCAGATAAGCGCCGTGCTTGTGGTAGTGATAATGGGCAATGTCCAGCCCGATTTCGTGCACTTTCGCGGCCCAGCCCAGTAGATCGCGCCAGTTTCCGTCTTTCAGGTCCCAAGCGTCGGCTACCTGGTCGAATGCGTGCAACGCCTTGCGCTCGACGCGCGCAGCCTGGCCCTGGTCCACGTGATAGCGCTCCATCAGCGAGTTCAGGGTGCGTTCGCGCACGTCTTCGTGGTGGTGGCGGCCAAGCAGATCGAACAGCACACCTTCGCGCAGGGCGCCGTCGCAGTGGTCCATGCGGTTCAGTTCAAGGGCATCGAAGATCGCTTCGAGAATCGCCAAGCCAGCCGGGAAGATAGTGCGGCGGTCTGGCTTGACGCCGTCGAAGTCGATCTTGTCGACTTCACCCAGCTTGAACAGCTTGCGTTTGACCCAGGCGAGGCCTTCGGCGTTGACCTCGCCATTGCCCAGGCCGCCGGCCTTGATGGCAGCGCCGATGGCGCGAATAGTGCCGGATGAGCCGATGGCCTCATCCCAGGTCAGGCGGTGCAGGGCATTTTCGATGCTCATCAGTTCCAGGCGCGCGGCCGTGTAGGCCTGGGCATAGCGGGCGGGGGTGATCTTGCCGTCGCGGAAGTAACGCTGGGTAAAGCTCACGCAACCCATCTGCAGGCTTTCACGCAGCAGCGGCTCGAAGCGCTGGCCGATGATGAACTCGGTACTGCCGCCGCCGATGTCGGCCACCAGGCGCTTGCCGGGGGTGTCGGCCAGGGTGTGCGACACGCCCAGGTAGATCAGGCGCGCCTCTTCACGGCCAGAGATGACCTCCACCGGGTGGCCGAGGATGGCTTCGGCGCGCTGGATGAATTCGTTACGGTTGCGCGCTTCGCGCAAGGCGTTGGTACCGACGATACGCACGGAGCCTGCCGGCATGCCGTTGATCAGCTGGGAAAAGCGCTTGAGGCAATCCAGGCCCCTTTCCATTGCCTCTTCACTGAGCATGCGCTCTTCGTCGATGCCGGCGGCCAGTTGAACCTTCTCGCCGAGCCGCTCAAGGATGCGGATTTCGGTATGGTGGGCCTTGGCCACGACCATGTGAAAACTGTTGGAGCCAAGGTCGATGGCGGCGATCAGGGACAGGTTCTTCGCGATGGTATGCGGCATGATCTGGTTGTTCTCGGTCGTTAACCTGGCAATCGTGCCACGATAGCAGGCTATCGCCAACGCGTGACACTCAGCCGTTGTACTGGCCTTGATGCAAGGCAATGTGCCATTCGATTCTATGACGGCCATATGACAGTTTCGATTCGCGGCGTCTTGCGCAACTATAGTTACACTCAATCGTCCGTGGCTTCCTGTCCGGCGTAGGTGCGGCTATCATGGGCCACGTTTTTTGCTTACGACCCTGGAGATATCCATGAGCAGCGATCTGATCAAACATGTCACCGACGCCTCCTTCGAAGCCGATGTCCTGAAGGCCGAAGGCGCGGTACTGGTCGACTACTGGGCTGAATGGTGCGGTCCATGCAAGATGATCGCGCCGGTTCTGGACGACATCGCTTCCACCTACGAGGGCAAACTGACCGTCGCCAAGCTGAACATCGACGAGAACCAGGAAACCCCGGCCAAGCACGGTGTGCGTGGTATCCCGACGCTGATGCTGTTCAAGAACGGCAACGTCGAAGCCACCAAGGTTGGTGCACTGTCCAAATCGCAGCTGGCCGCATTCCTCGACGCCCACCTGTGATGTGAAAAGGCCCCGCAAATGCGGGGCTTTTCTTTTTCAGAGCACTAGACGCAGAAAAAAGCAAGTGTTACATTCGGCCTCGCACTGCTTTTCCAGTGCCCTCTACATGCCGTCGCCGAAGCATCCCTAATTCGAATCAGTACGCGATCCTGTCGCCATCCAGCGGCGCGGCCTCATTAAGCCAGAAGCTTAATTCTCCCTTCTTACATGATTACGTCATTCCCCTTATGAACCTGACTGAACTCAAGCAAAAGCCGATTACCGATCTTTTGGAAATGGCCGAACAGATGGGCATCGAAAACATGGCCCGTTCGCGCAAACAGGACGTGATTTTCGCCCTGCTGAAGAAGCATGCGAAAAGCGGCGAAGAGATCTCGGGTGACGGCGTGCTGGAGATTCTCCAGGATGGTTTCGGTTTCCTGCGTTCGGCTGATGCGTCCTACCTGGCCGGCCCAGACGACATCTATGTCTCGCCCAGCCAGATCCGCCGTTTCAACCTGCGTACCGGCGACACCATCGTCGGCAAGATCCGCCCACCGAAGGAAGGGGAGCGTTACTTCGCCCTGCTGAAGGTCGATACCATCAACTTCGACCGCCCGGAAAACGCGAAGAACAAGATCCTGTTCGAAAACCTGACGCCGCTGTTCCCGAACAAGCGCCTGAAGATGGAGGCCGGTAACGGCTCCACCGAGGACTTGACCGGTCGCGTCATCGACCTGTGCGCCCCGATCGGCAAAGGCCAGCGCGGCCTGATCGTTGCCCCGCCGAAAGCCGGTAAGACGATCATGCTGCAAAACATTGCGGCCAACATCACCCGTAACAACCCTGAGTGCCACCTGATCGTCCTGCTGATCGACGAGCGCCCGGAAGAAGTGACCGAAATGCAGCGCACCGTGCGTGGCGAAGTGGTTGCTTCCACTTTCGACGAGCCGCCAACCCGCCACGTGCAGGTTGCCGAGATGGTGATCGAGAAGGCCAAGCGCCTGGTCGAGCACAAGAAAGATGTGGTTATCCTGCTGGACTCGATCACTCGACTGGCACGTGCCTACAACACCGTGATCCCGAGCTCCGGCAAGGTGCTGACCGGTGGTGTCGACGCCCACGCCCTCGAGAAGCCCAAGCGCTTCTTCGGTGCTGCGCGTAACATCGAGGAAGGCGGTTCGCTGACCATTATCGCCACCGCGCTGGTTGAAACCGGCTCGAAGATGGACGAAGTGATCTACGAAGAGTTCAAGGGCACCGGCAACATGGAGCTGCCGCTGGACCGTCGCATCGCCGAGAAGCGTGTGTTCCCGGCCATCAACATCAACCGCTCCGGTACCCGCCGCGAAGAGTTGCTGACCGCTGACGACGAGCTGCAGCGTATGTGGATTCTGCGCAAGCTGCTGCACCCGATGGACGAAATCGCCGCCATCGAGTTCCTGGTCGACAAGCTCAAGCAGACCAAGACCAACGATGAGTTCTTCCTGTCGATGAAGCGCAAGTAAGCGAGCGTTTCAGACTGGATTGATTGGGGCCGCCTTGCGGCCCTTCGCGGGCAAGCCCGCTCCTGCACAGGTCATTGCGGCCCTTGTAGGAGCGGGCTTGCCCGCGAAGGGATGCAAAGCGGCCCCAATGCATTTTCACCCCCAAACAAGGCCCGAACGGCGCTACACTCTGCACCCCGACCGATACGGCCAACACGAGGCTCCTGCATGCAGTATCGCGACTTGCGCGACTTCATCCGTGGCCTGGAACAGCGCGGCGAGCTCAAGCGCATCCAGGTACCGATCTCCCCCGTCCTGGAAATGACCGAGGTCTGCGACCGCACCCTGCGCGCCAAGGGCCCGGCATTGTTGTTCGAAAAGCCCACCGGCTTCGACATCCCAGTGCTCGGCAACCTGTTCGGTACTCCGGAGCGGGTGGCCATGGGCATGGGCGCCGAGTCGGTCAGCGAACTGCGGGAAATCGGCAAGCTGCTGGCCTTCCTCAAGGAGCCCGAGCCGCCCAAGGGCCTGAAGGACGCCTGGTCGAAGCTGCCGATCTTCAAGAAGGTCGTGTCGATGGCGCCAAAAGTGGTCAAGGACGCGGTGTGCCAGGAAGTGGTGGTCGAGGGTGACGATGTCGACCTTGGCACGCTGCCGATTCAGCACTGCTGGCCTGGCGACGTGGCGCCGCTGATTACCTGGGGCCTCACCGTGACCCGTGGCCCGAACAAGGACCGCCAGAACCTGGGTATCTACCGCCAGCAGGTGATCGGCCGCAACAAGGTGATCATGCGCTGGCTCAGCCACCGTGGCGGCGCCCTCGACTACCGAGAGTGGTGCGAGAAGAACCCCGGCCAGCCGTTTCCGGTCGCCGTGGCCCTGGGCGCTGACCCAGCGACCATTCTCGGCGCGGTGACCCCGGTCCCGGACACCCTTTCCGAGTACGCCTTCGCCGGCCTGCTGCGAGGCAATCGCACCGAACTGGTCAAGTGCCGTGGCAGCAACCTGCAGGTACCGGCAACCGCCGAGATCATTCTGGAAGGGGTGATCCACCCAGGCGAAATGGCCCCGGAAGGCCCTTACGGCGATCACACGGGCTACTACAACGAAGTGGACAGTTTCCCGGTGTTCACCGTTGAGCGCATCACCCACCGGCAAAAACCGATCTACCACAGCACCTACACCGGCCGGCCGCCAGATGAGCCGGCCATTCTCGGCGTGGCGCTGAACGAAGTGTTCGTGCCGATCCTGCAGAAGCAGTTCCCGGAAATCACCGACTTCTACCTGCCGCCGGAAGGCTGCTCGTACCGGATGGCGGTGGTGACCATGAAGAAACAGTACCCCGGCCACGCCAAGCGCGTAATGCTGGGTGTGTGGTCGTTCCTGCGACAGTTCATGTACACCAAGTTCGTTATTGTCACCGATGACGATATCAACGCTCGTGACTGGAACGATGTGATCTGGGCCATTACCACGCGCATGGACCCCAAGCGTGATACGGTAATGATTGACAATACCCCGATCGACTACCTGGACTTTGCGTCACCGGTGTCGGGGCTGGGTTCGAAGATGGGCCTGGACGCTACGCACAAGTGGCCGGGCGAGACTACACGCGAATGGGGCCGGGTCATCGTCAAGGATGAGGCCGTCACCCGCCGTATCGATGAGCTGTGGGATCAGTTGGGAATAGATTGATGCAGGTAACGTTGCAGCCGTCCGGGGCGGTGCTGGCGCTTGAACCCGGGGAGCGGATCCTGGATGGAGCACGGCGGCTGGGCTATGACTGCCCAAACAGCTGCCGCAATGGCAATTGCCATGTTTGCGCCGCGTTGTTGGTTGAAGGACGGGTTCGCCAGGATGGCGAAGTCCGCGACCATGGCGAGTTGTTCACCTGCATTGCCGAACCGCTGGAGGACTGCGTGTTGCTCTGGGACGGTGTGCTTGCCTTGGGCGAGCTGCCAGTGCGCAAGCTGGCGTGCAGCGTCAGTGAGTGCGTCGACGTCGGCGGCGACGTCTGGCGGGTGCGCCTGCGTGCGCCTGCCGGTAAGCCTCTGCGTTATCACGCGGGGCAATACCTGATGATCGAACGTGAGGGCGGCAAGCAGGCAGCCTTCTCGCTGGCGTCCGCGCCACATGCCGGGCGTGAACTGGAGCTGCACGTGCTGGCGCGTGAGCCCAGTGCGGTGCAACTGATCGACCAGCTAAGGCGAGATGGCCTGGCGCGCATCGAAATGCCGTTTGGCGACACCCACCTGGCCGAGCTGCCCGACGGGCCGCTGGTGCTGATTGCCGCCGGCACCGGCATGGGCCAGATGCACAGCCTGGTCGAGCACTGCCGGGCTCAGGGCTTCAAGCACCCGGTACACCTGTACTGGGGGGTGCGCCGGCCTGAGGATTTCTATCAGATCGAGCACTGGGACGAATGGCAGCGTCTGCCTAACCTGTTCCTGCATCAAGTGGTCAGCGACCTGTGTGGCTGGGAAGGCCGCTGCGGCATGCTGCATGAAGCGGTCTGCGAAGACATTGCCGACCTCAATAGCGTGCATGTGTATGCCAGCGGCTCACCGAACATGATCTATGCCACGCTCGACGCCCTGGTCGAAGCCGGTATGGATGCGCACCGCATGCGTGCCGATGTGTTTGCCTACGCGCCGCGCGGTTAATAACCGAAGTTTGAAAGAGTCAGTATAAGGCGGTAATTGTTACCGCCTTGGCCAATAACTTTCACCGCTGCTGAAACAGTACTTCCCAGTCGTCGGAGCCGTGTATGAAACGCGTGCTCAAGGGCTTGAGTATTCCTGCAATTCTGGCCTATGGTTACTGCAAGCGCCCTTGGTAAAGCGGCCTGGGGCCGCAGCGTAATCGAATCTCGCTACATCCGTAGTTCACAGGAATAATGGCGGCAGCTTATGTCGGCACTTGAAAGTATGTCTTGGGAAGTTTCATACCCTCCGGCACTTGATTTCGGTCAGCAACATACTCGCGAACAGTTGTTCAGTTCCATGAAAACAACCATGTCCAGGCATCAGGGTGGGCCGGTGTGGCTGTTTGCCTATGGTTCGTTGATCTGGCGCCCGGAGTGCAATTCGGTGGAGCGCCAGCGCGCGCGGGTACATGGTTATCACCGTGGCTTGTACCTGTGGTCGCATGAACATCGCGGTACCCCGGAAACGCCCGGGCTGGTGTTTGGCCTGGACCGCGGTGGCTCCTGCAGCGGCTTTGCCTACCGGCTGGATGAACGCAACCTGGACGACTCACTGATGGCCCTGTGGCAACGCGAGATGCCCTATCCGGCATACCGGCCGCACTGGCTCAACTGCCGCCTGGGCGATGGTAGCAAGGTGCAGGCCTTGGGCTTTGTACTGGAGCGGCATCTGCCGTGCTATGCCGGCAACTTGCCGGATACGTTGCTCAGCCAGATCCTGGCCAGTGCCAAGGGGCGGTATGGCACCACGCGTGACTATGTCGAGCAGACCTTGAATGCACTGCGCAGTCACCAGATGCCCGATCGCAACCTGGAAGCGCGATTCAGGCGTTGCCACAATCTGCGCGAAGTGTGAGCAACCTGTTCCGGCCTCTTCGCGGGTAATCCCTGTAGGCGCGGGTTTACCCGCGAATACGGTGGTGGCGACAACGGTGAACGGCGGGTGGAATTGGCCGGCAGGCCCGGCCCTTTCGCGGGTAAACCCGCTGCTACAAGCGAACGCGCAGAGGCCGGTACTGCCTTACCTGGCCAGCACCACCAACTTACCCACCGCCTGCCGTTGCCCCAGCTTCTCGATAGCAGCCCCGGCTTCTGCCAGTGGATAAGTCTGCGACACCAGCGGCTTCAACTTGCCCTCGGCATGCCAGGCAAACAGCTGGTGGAAGTTGGCCGCGTTGTCCTCCGGCTGGCGCTGGGCAAATGCCCCCCAGAACACGCCCAGTACCGCCGCGCCCTTGAGCAGCACCAGGTTGGCCGCCAGCTGTGGAATGCTGCCACTGGCAAAACCCACCACCAGCAGCCTGCCATTCCAGGCCAACCCGCGCACCGCTTGTTCGAACAGCTCGCCACCGACCGGGTCATAGATCACGTCCACGCCCCGGCCGCCGGTCAGGCGTTTGATTTCTTCGCGCAGGTTGGCCTGGCTGTAGTCGATCAGCTCATCCGCCCCGGCAGCCTTGGCCACGGCCAGTTTTTCGGCACTGCTGGCCGCCGCGATCACCCGCGCGCCCATGGCCTTGCCGATCTCCACCGCCGCCAGGCCCACCCCGCCGGAAGCGCCCAGTACTAGCAGGGTCTCACCTGCTTGCAACTGGCCCCGCTGGCGCAGGGCGTGCATCGAGGTGCCGTAGGTCATGCCGAAGGCCGCAGCGGTGGTGAAGTCCATGCTCGCCGGGATCGGCAGAACGTTATAGAACGGCACCGCCACTTGCTCGGCGAACGCACCCCAGCCGGTGAGCGCCATGACCCGGTCGCCGACCTTGAACGCGCCGGCCTTTTCGCCGACGGCGGCCACCACGCCTGCTGCCTCGCCACCTGGAGAGAACGGCAGCGGTGGCTGGAACTGGTACTTGCCTTCGATGATCAAGGTGTCGGGGAAGTTGACCCCGGCAGCCTGCACGTCCAGCAGGATCTCGTTCTTCTTTGGCAGTGGGCTGGCCACCTCTTCCAGCACCAGGTTGCGCGCCGGACCCAGGGTTTTGCACAACACAGCTTTCATCGGGGCTATTCCTTTGCGGGTAGTGGCCGATAAGTGTAGGAGGGCCGCTTGGCAGGTCAACGAGCATGGCCCGCCCTGATGGGCCGGCATAAGCCCGGGCTTGGGTTTGAGCGGTGTGCTGGGTAAGCTGGCGCCAACTGTATTGAGGAGCGAATTCGTGAAAGCGTGGATCTTGATGGTGCTGGCGCTGCTGTTGCCGGCTGCGGCCATGGCCGAGGAAGCCAAGGAAGGGGTGCCCAAGGTCGCCTACATCAGTCTGAGCCCGCCCTTCGTTGGCAACTATGCGCTCGACGGCAGCCCGCGGCTGCGCGTGTACAAGGCTGACGTGGCCCTGCGCGTGACGGGCGACGAAGCGGCCAAGACGGTGAAGCACCACGAACCGCTGATCCGTAACCAGCTGGTGGCACTGTTCACCCAGCAGACGGTGGACAGCATGAGCAACGTCGAGGCCAAGGAGCATCTTCGCCAAGAGGCGCTGAAACAGGTGCAGCAGGTGCTGGAGGCGGAAGAGGGCAAGCCGATCGTTGAAGACTTGCTGTTCAACAACCTGATCGTGCAGTGACCTGAAACAGGGTGAGGTCCATCACTGGTAAGTCGGATTGAATTCAGGCTTACCCCGTGTGTAGGACCCTTCTGTCTTTCCTGTAAGCCCGCCAGTTTTCAGTTTTTGGGGGCATGGCCAAGCTAGATTGTGCCTTGTCTTCAGTTGCTCGAGAGTGTTGGCAATGGCTTTGAAGTACCAGCCGAAAGAGGCGACTGTACTGATGTGCGACTTTTCAGGCTTTCAAGTGCCTGAAATGATCAAGGTGCGTCCCGTGGTCGTTCTTCGCAAGCACAGTCAAAATCGCCAGTTAGTGACGATAGTCCCGTTGAGTACCACTGCACCGGATCACATGGCAGGGCATCACGTTGTGCTGCCGAGTTATCTGCCGGGTTCGGCCCTGACATGCTGGGCCAAGTGCGACATGATCTACACGGTGGCTACCTCCAGATTGGACAGATGTCGGGTCAAATCGCGGCAAGGAAGAGGTCGGGAATACATGACCTTTACAATGCGGCCAGAGCATTTCGCCGCCGTGAGGGCTGCAGTTGGCTTTACGCTGGGTTTCACACATCCAGCAACAGAGCGGTCTGTTGTCAATGTTACGCTCGAGGCGTGATAATCAGCCTGTTCCCGCAAGGGGCTTGTAAGACTCTGAGGATCCTGGTTCGACCAGCAATTACAGAGCCGGGCAGGTATATGGCGATGACAAGTCGACCTGTCTGTGAGTAGGGCGCCGAAAGGCGCCCTTTGTCTTTGTGCCAGTTTTCCAATTTCGGCGGACGCTCGCGCATGCCTTCAAGACGCCAGGCTCCGACGAAACCGTACCAGCGCCACGCTGAAGAACACTAGGCCGATCAGGCCCAGCGCCAGGATATCCGGCCATACCACCGCCCACCCGGCATCCCTGAACAGGATTGCGGCACTCAGGCTGACAAAGTGCGTTGAGGGTGACCCTTGCATCACCCACTGCAGCCACTGCGGCATGCTGTCCAGAGGTGTGCTGCCGCCGGACAGCAACAGCATCGGGATGATCACCGGGATCGCCAGCAGGCCGAACTGCGGCGTCGAGCGCGCCAGGGTGGCGAGGAAAATGCCCAGCGATGTACTGGCGAACAGGTACAGCGCGGTCACGGCCAAAAACAGCCCCATCGAGCCAGACAACGGCACGCCCAGTGCACCTTTGACGACTACCACCAACGAAATCCAGGTGCAGATCACCACCACCAGCGCATTGCTGCCGATCTTGGCCAGCATGATCTCCAGCGCGGTCAGCGGCAGCACCAGCAGGTGGTCGAGGGTGCCATGCTCACGCTCGCGCAGCAGCGCGGTACCGGTGAGGATGATCGCCAGGATGGTGATGTTGTTGACGATCTGGATCACGGCTAGAAACCAGCCCCCCTCCAGGTTGGGGTTGAACAGCGCCTTGGGGTTGATCAGCACCGGGCTTTGCTCGTTACCACGCTGGCTGTAGTCGAGCAGCTCGCGCTCGAAGATGCGGCCGATGTAGCCGGCGCCCATGAACGCTTGGCTCATGGCTGTAGCATCGACATTGATCTGCAGCTCCGGCGAGCGCCCGGCCAGCAGGTCGCTCTGGAGGTTCACCGGTATGTTGATGACGAAGGTGTACTGGCCGCTGTCCATGGCCTGGTCCAGGCGCTGCGGAGGCAGCGGCACGGCTGGCTGGAACTCGGGCGGTTGCAGGGCTTCGCTAAGCTTGCGCGAGAGCAGGCTATGGTCTTCATCCACCACCGCCACGCTGGCGTTGTGTACACCGATCACCGAGCCGGCTGCCGGCATGTAGATCGCCACGCTGAAGGCATATAGCAGGAACAGCAGCAGGACGCTGTCATGGCGCAGGCTGGTCAGTTCTTTCAGGCCCAGGCGCAGGGTGTGGTTCAGGCGCGACATGTCAGGCCTCCTGCTTTTTCAGCATTGCCAGGCTCAGGCCGGTGAACGCGGCAAAGAAGCTCAGCAGGATCAGGCACTGCGGCCACAACTCGCGCAGGCCTAACGCCTTGGTGAAGGTGCCGACTGCGATGTCGAGGAAGTAGCCCGCCGGGAACAACTGGCCCATTACCGCTGCCGCACCGTCTAGCGACGAGCGTGGCACGATCAGCCCGGAAAACTGGATGGTCGGCAGGCTGGTAATGATCATGGTGCCGAGAATGGCGGCGATCTGGGTGCGGGTGAATGCCGAAATCAGCAGGCCCAGGCTGGTGGTTGCCAGCAGGTAGGCCACGCCGCCACATGCCAAAGCCAGTACGCTGCCCTTGAGCGGTACGGCGAACAGCCAGCGGTTCATCGCCACCAGCAGCGCCAGGTTGACCAGGCTCACAGCCAGGTAGGGCATCTGCTTGCCAAGCAGGAATTCCAGGCGGGTGAGGGGTGTGGCGTAGAAGTTGGTGATGGAGCCGAGCTCCTTCTCGCGCACGATGCCCAGTGCCGTGAGCATGGCCGGAATGAAGGCCAGTATCAGTGCCATCACACCCGGGCCGATGGCGTTCACGCTGACCACATCCTGGTTGTAGCGGAAACGCGTTTCCAGGCGCACCGGGTCCTGGCGTGGCTGCGGTTGTGGGCTGGCCTTTGCCAGTTGCTCCAGGTTGGCCTGGTGCACGGCTTCCACGTAGTTGCGGCTGGTTTCGGCGCGGAACGGCATGCCACCGTCGAGCCAGGCAGCCACCACCGGCTGGCGTCCTGCGTACAGGTCGCGACCAAAGCCGGGCGGAATTTCCAGTGCCAGTTTGATTTCCGAGCGTTGCAGGCGCTGGTGCAGCTCGCTGCTGTCGCGGATCGGCGCCTGTTCGGCGAAGTAGCGTGAGCCACGGAAGGCTTCGAGGTAGGCACGACTTTGCGGGCTCTGGTCCTGATCGTGCACGGCGAAGGCGAGGTTTTCCACATCCAGTGAAATGCCGTAGCCGAAGATCACCATCATGAACAGTGCACCCAGTAAGGCGAAGGCCAGGCGCACCTTGTCGCGCAGCAGCTCCTTGCCCTCACGGCCGGCCACTGCCAGCAGGCGGCGCAGGCTGAAGCCCTGGCGCAGCGGTAGGGTGGGGGTGGACGCCTGTTCCAGCACGCTGCTGTCGGTGGCGGCTGGGGCCAGTTCCTGGGCCTGTTCCAGGCAGCGGACGAACGCGTCTTCCAGCGTGTCGCCCTGGTACTGGTGCTGCAGGGCATCGGGCGTGTCGCAGGCCAGCACCCGCCCGGCGTGCATCAGCGAAATACGATCGCAGCGCTGGGCTTCGTTCATGAAGTGGGTGGAGAGGAAAATGGTCACGCCCTGCTCGCGGGACAGCTCTACCAGCAGGCGCCAGAAGTCGTCGCGGGCGGCCGGGTCGACGCCGGAGGTCGGTTCGTCGAGGATCAAGACTTCCGGGCGATGCAGAACCGCCACTGCCAGCGACAGGCGCTGGCGCAAACCAAGGGGCAGGGCGCCAGACGGTTGGTCGGCGATAGCGGCGAGGTCGAAGCGCTCGATCAGCTCATCGATGCGCTGGGCGCTCTCGGCTTTGGGCAAGTCGAACAGGCGGGCATGCAGGGCCAGGTTCTGCCGGGTGCTGAGCTCGCCATACAGAGAGAAACTCTGCGACATGAAGCCGACCCGCTTGCGTGTGGCCAGGTCGCTGGCGTCCACCGGGCGCCCCAGCAGGCTGGCGCTGCCCTCGCTGGCCGGCATCAGGCCGGTGAGCACTTTCATGGTGGTGGTCTTGCCGCAACCGTTGGAACCCAGGAAGCCGAAGATCTCCCCGCGGCCAATGGCGAAACTGACCTTGTTCACCGCTGTGAAGTCGCCGAAGCGCAGGGTCAGGTCGTGTGCCTCAATGGCGACCGGGCCGTCCGTGGCTTGGCGCGGCGGGATTGCCAGTGGTTGATGCTGCGCCTTGCCCGCGCCCTGGTAGTGGGTAAAGGCATCATCCAGTTTGCCGCTCGGGGTGACTGCAGCCAGTTCGTGGCTGGGGCCGGCGGCCAGCAGCCGGCCGCCATCGAGCATCAGGCAATGCTCGAACTGTTCGGCTTCTTCCATGTAGGCGGTAGCCACCAGCAAGGTCAGTTGCGGGCGTTGTGCGCGAACCTGTTCAACCAGCTCCCAGAAGCGCCGCCGCGACAGCGGGTCGACGCCGGTGGTCGGCTCGTCCAGGATAAGCAGGTCTGGCTCGTGGATCAGTGCGCAGCAAAGGCCCAGCTTCTGCTTCATGCCACCCGACAGCTTGCCGGCCGGGCGCTGGGCAAAGCGCTGCAGGTCGGTGGCCTGCAACAGATTGGCCATACGCTGTTCACACTCGCGGCGGCCCAACCCGAACAGGGTGGCAAAAAAACGGATGTTCTCGCTGATCGACAGTTCCGGGTACAGGTTGTTGCCCAGCCCTTGCGGCATGAATGCCACTTTGGGGTAGAGCGCCGTGCGATGGCGGCGTTGGCGGATCGAGCCACCCAGCACCTGCAGTTCTCCCTGCTGTAGGCGTTTCACGCCGGCGATCAGCCCCAGCAGGGTCGATTTGCCCGCCCCGTCAGGGCCTATCAGCGCGCAGCGGGTACCCACAGGGAGGCTGAAGCCTAGTGGGTGGAGGGCTATCACGTCGCCGTAACGGTGGCTGATGCCTTCGGCCAGCAGTGCCGGGGCGTTCATTGCAGGTTGGCCGGCCAGTCCACCTCAGCCGTGCGTACATAGCCGGCGCCTGGCATGCCTGGTTTGGCTTGCGGCACGGCGCCTGGGTCGCTCAGGCGCAGTTTGACCCGGAACACCAGCTTTTGCCGTTCGTCGCGGGTTTCCACCTGTTTGGGGGTGAACTGGGCCTTGGCTGCGACAAAGGCCACCTTGGCCGGCAGCGCGCGCTCGGGCAGGGCGTCGAGCACGATGCGCGCCTGATCGCCTACGGTCAGCCGGCCGCTGGTAGAGGCCGGGAGGTACAGGTTCATGTACTGGTCGCTGGGGTCGATCAGCATCAGCACACGGCCGCCGGCACCCAGCACTTCACCGGGTTCAGCCAGGCGCAGCTGGATGATGCCGTTGATGGGCGCACGCAGGCTGCTGTCGTCGATTTCACTGGTGAGCTGCGCCACTTGGGCTTCGGCGGCGCCAATGGCGGCCTTGATCGCTGCCAGTTGGGCGCGGGCAGCGACTACTGCTGCGTTGGCCGTGTCAAAGCGCGCCTGCTGTTGGTCGAGCAACTGCTGGCTGGCGAACTTGCGCTGGAAGATTTCGCGTACGCGCTTGAGCTCCTGGCTGGCCAACAGCAGTTCACTCTGGCGCAGTTGCACGGTGGCCTGGGCGGCGGCGTAGTTTTCCCGGGCGCGCAGCACTTCGGCTTCGGCCTGGCTGCGCTGGGCTTCCATGGTGCGTGTGTCGATGCGTGCCAGTAGCTGGCCACGGGTCACGTTGTCGCCTTCATCGACCAGTACTTCGGCCAGGCGACCGGGGATCTTGCTGGCGATCTGCACTTCGGTGGCTTCAAGGCGGCCGTTGCCCATGCTCAGGCCTTCGGGCAACTGGTCGTGAAGCGACTTCCAGTACCCCAGCCCGCCGGCCGCAGCGAGCAGTGCGATCAGTGCAGTGGCGAAGATTCTAGGGGCGTATCGGTTCATCGTTCTGCATCCTTGCGGTCATGCACAGTACATCATGCCTGGCGGCCATATGTGGCGTGTTGATATCGGTCAAGCCCTTGACCTTAGCTGCGTATTCAGCGCAACGCGACAATCACCGCCCATTGCTCGGGCGTTACCGGCATGACCGACAGGCGGCTGCCTTTTTGCACCAGGGGCAACTCGACCAGACCGGCCTGCTGTTTCAGCCACCCCAGTTCCAGCACCCTTGGAAAGGTTTGTACGTGGGCCACATCCACCGCGCTCCACGGGTTCTTGTCGATCATGGCCTTGGCATCGTGATAATGGCTTTCCGGGTCCAGCGCGGTCGGGTCCGGGTAGGCCGCGCGGGTGATTTTGGCAATGCCGGCGATGCCGGGTTGCGGGCAGCTGGAGTGGTAGAAGAAGAATTCGTCACCCACGCTCATGGCCCGCAGAAAATTACGCGCCTGATAGTTGCGCACGCCGTCCCAGCGCGCTTCGCCCAAGCGTGCGAGGGCTTCGATGGAGAGCTCGTCGGGCTCGGATTTCATCAGCCAGTAAGCCATGGATGCTGCTCCTGAAAAGGTTTGAAATAACCTGTTGCACGAAACCGACAGCCGGTTGGCGTCAAGGTTTGCGTGCGGACGCATGTTGTCGGAAAATGCGCCCCGTTTAAAGCGCGTGCGCCGGCGGTACCCAGAATATCGCCGAGTACTGAACAGTTTGCCTGGGGGGCAATCTTCGATGAATCAACGTAAAAAGCCGGATCTGCTGTGGATCCTGGTGTTCATTTTCGGCCTGGGTGTGGTCACTACCGGTTATGCGCAAGGGTTCTGGGAGCGCAAGCTGGACAACGCCTATCAGATGCCGGTCGACGCCAGCCAGCCACAACGTTGATACCCCCCGCTGGCGCCGCTCAACGTGGCGCCAGGTACCAGCCACGGTCCGAGACCGTGCCCTTCAGCGGTACATCCCAACTGGCCTGCGCCAGCCGCTCGACCTTCTGGCATTCATGTGCCAGCCCCAGCAGCAACGGTTTTTTCCAGGTTTGCCGACGCGCCTGGTAGGCCAGGCTGCGATCATAGAAGCCACCGCCCATACCCAAGCGGCCGCCCGCTTCGTCAAAACCGACCAGCGGTAGCAGAATCAGATCCAGCGCCCAGATCGGCCGCTGGCGTTTGCGATCGATAATCGGCTCTGGAATACGGAAGCGGTTGGGCTTGAGCTTCTCACCCTGCTCAAAACGCTGGAACACCATGCGCGTGCGCGGCCAGGCGTGCAGCACCGGCAGGTAGGTGCACTTGCCGCGACGCTGGGCTTCGCGCATCAGCAGGCGAGGGTCGATTTCACCGTCGTTGGGCAGGTACAGGGCGATGTGGCGGGCGCGGCGGAACAAGGGGTGTTGCGCCAGTTGGCGGTACAGGCCGAGGGTGGCCTGGCGTTGCTGGGCAGGGGTAAGGGCGCGGCGGGCATTGCGAAGCAGGCGACGAAGCTGTGGGCGGGTGAGCGGCACGTTTTCGGTCATGGCACGGGCAATCCCAGATGTGCTGGCTTGGTACGAACAGTGCCTGCGCGGTGAATCGTCGTACAAAGCTTGAATAAAGTCGGCCAAAACGAATTGCCCGCCTTGGGGGCGGGCAAGAAAATTCAGGCTCCCCGATAAGACCGCTATCGGTGTAGCCCTTGAACCCGAAAGTTCAAGGTGGAGATTGCAGGGGGCGTTAAGGCTTTCCGTCGGGCGGACATGCACACCGGCCCCAGCGTGCAACCCCCGTGGTTGTGCGTATCGGCTCAGGGACATAACCGACTGGCGCATCCCCCAGGGAGTGGCGCCAGTATACCAATCTCAGCCGATTTTGGTATCCGTGTCGTCGGACAAAGCCTTATCTACCCGATCCAGCAGGTCGCGCACCTGTTCGCGGTTTGTGCCGCTGACCGGCGCATCGTTGCGGTCTTCCTGGCGGTGCAGCATTTCGTGGGTAATGTTCAACGCCGCCATCACCGCGATGCGGTCGGCACCGATCACCTTGCCGCTGCTGCGGATCTCGCGCATCTTGCCGTCCAGGTAGCGCGCAGCGCTGACCAGGTTGTTGCGCTCTTCCGGCGGGCAGATGATCGAGTATTCCTTGTCGAGGATCTGCACGGTGACGCTATTGCTTGAACTCATGAGTCTTGCTCCAGAGCCTTGAGGCGTAAAATCATCGACTCGACTTTGCGCTTGGCGATCTCGTTCTTTTCGATAAGGTGGGCGCGCTCTTCGCGCCAGGATTTTTCCTGAGCTACTAGGAGTGCATTTTGCCGTTTTAGTTGCTCGACGCGTTCGATCAGCAACTCGAATCGGCTCATCAGTGCCTGCAGGTCGTTCTCTTGCGTGGGTTGCACTCGATTCGCTCCGTCGTTGAGTCACCTGGCGATGATGCCTCTCCCTGGGCGGCAACGGCCAGTGCCGATGGTCTTGGCGCGCCTGCCGGTGCTAGGATACAAGGTCTTCATTCTAGACATTGCGCCGTCTGGCGCCTAGCTGCCCATGCCCAATACTCAATCGCCCTACAACGCTTTCGCCATGCTGCTCTCGAGCAATGGCCATCCTGTCACCCCGGCCGAACTGCACGGCCTGCTGATTGGCCGCAGCTGCGCCGGCGCCGGCTTCGATGCCGATGCCTGGTTGGCCGATGCCGCCCAACTGCTGGAAATCGAGCCTGGTGACAGTGTCCGCAACGCCTTGGTCGGCTTGCAGGAAATGGTCAAGGGCGAGCTGACCAGCGACGACATGGCGATCGTCCTGCTGCTGCCTACCGATGATGCTGCACTGAGCGACCGCGCCACCGCGCTGGGCCAGTGGTGCCAAGGCTTCGTGACCGGTTTCGGCCTGAACGCTGGCGGTAAGGACTTGTCCGATGAGGCCAAGGAAGTGCTGCAGGACCTGGTGGCCATTTCGCAGGTCCAGGAAGCGCTCGAAGAGTCCGAAGACGGCGAGAGCGACTACATGGAAGTCATGGAATACCTGCGTGTAGCGCCCCTGCTGCTGTTCTCCGAACTGGCCAAGCCGGCCGCACCCGCACCCAAGCCCTCGCTGCACTGATCAACCAGGGGTAGTCTGCCCATGAGCCACATTCCCAAGGCCGAGTATGCCCGTCGGCGCAAGGCGCTGATGGCGCAGATGGTCCCCAACAGCATTGCCATTCTGCCCGCCGCTGCGGTTGCCATCCGCAACCGCGACGTCGAGCACGTGTACCGCCAGGACAGCGACTTCCAGTACCTCAGCGGCTTCCCGGAGCCCGAGGCGGTGATTGCTTTGATTCCAGGGCGCGAGCATGGCGAATACGTGCTGTTCTGCCGTGAACGCAACCCCGAGCGCGAGCTGTGGGACGGCCTGCGGGCCGGCCAGGAAGGGGCGGTGCGCGATTTCGGCGCTGACGATGCCTTTCCCATCACGGATATCGACGAAATCCTGCCTGGCCTGATCGAAGGCCGCGAGCGGGTCTACAGCGCCATGGGCAGCAACCCGGAGTTCGACCGCCGGCTGATGGACTGGATCAACGTGATCCGCTCCAAGGCACGCCTGGGCGCCCAGCCACCGAACGAGTTCGTTGCGCTGGATCATCTGCTGCATGATATGCGCCTGTATAAATCGGCGGCGGAAGTGAAGGTGATGCGTGCTGCTGCAGACATTTCTGCGCGTGCCCATGTGCGGGCCATGCAGGCCTGCCGCGCCGGGCTGCACGAGTACAGCCTGGAAGCCGAGCTGGACTACGAATTCCGCAAGGGCGGGGCGAAGATGCCGGCCTACGGCTCGATCGTTGCGGCCGGGCGCAATGGCTGCATCCTGCACTATCAACAGAACGATGCGCCGCTCAAGGATGGCGACCTGGTGCTGATCGACGCCGGCTGCGAAATCGACTGCTATGCCAGCGACATCACCCGCACCTTCCCGGTCAGTGGGCGGTTTTCGCCCGAGCAGAAGGCCATCTACGAGCTGGTGCTAAAGGCGCAGGCGGCGGCGTTTGCCGAAATAGCCCCCGGCAAGCACTGGAACCACGCCCATGAGGCGACCGTGCGGGTCATCACCACGGGCCTGGTGGAGCTGGGCTTGCTCGAAGGTGATGTGCAGGCGCTGATCGACAGCGAAGCGTATCGCGCCTTCTACATGCACCGCGCCGGGCACTGGCTGGGCATGGATGTGCATGACGTGGGCGAGTACAAGGTGGGCGGCGAGTGGCGGGTACTGGAACCCGGCATGGCGCTGACCGTGGAGCCGGGTATCTACATTGGCGCCGACAATCAGGCCGTGGCCAAAAAGTGGCGCGGCATTGGGGTAAGGATCGAGGACGACGTGGTAGTGACCAGGCAAGGTTGTGAAATCCTGACTTCGGGCGTGCCGCGTACTGTCGCCGAGATCGAGGCGCTGATGCAGGCTGCCCGCAAGGCCGTGGCATGAGCCGGGTAAACCTGGCGATCATCGGCGGTGGCCTGGTTGGCGCAAGCCTGGCGCTGGCCCTGCAGGCCGGCGCCAAGGCACGCGGCTGGAAGATCCTGCTGATCGAGCCGTTCGCCCCCGGCGACAGCTACCAGCCCAGCTACGATGCGCGCTCGTCGGCATTGTCCTTCGGCACCCAGCAGATTTATCAGCAACTGGGCCTGTGGCAGGTCATCGGCCGCCGCGCCGAGCCTATTCGCCAGATTCACGTGTCCGACCGTGGTCGCTTTGGCGCCACCCGCCTGGATGCCCTGGAAGAGGGCGTACCGGCGCTGGGTTACGTGGTGGAAAACGCCTGGCTCGGCCAGTGCCTGTGGCAAGGGCTGGACAGCGAGGTGGTGAGCTGGCGCTGCCCGGCCGAAGTGACCTCGATGCAGGCCATCGAACGCGGTTACCGCCTGCTGCTGAACGACGACACCCAGCTGGAATGTGACCTGGCGGTACTGGCCGATGGTGGCCGCTCTGGCCTGCGCGAGCAGTTGGGTATCCATGTACGCCACACGCCTTACCAGCAGAGCGCGTTGATCGCCAACATTACCCCGGGTGAGGCCCACGGCGGCCAGGCTTTCGAGCGCTTCACCGAAGAGGGCCCCATGGCCTTGCTGCCGTTGCCGGAAAACCGCTGCGCACTGGTGTGGACCCGCCAGGGCATGGATGCGCGGCGCCTGGCCGACATCGACGAGCGCAGCTTCCTGCGCGAACTGCAGGGGGTGTTCGGCTACCGCTTGGGCGCGCTGCGCCAGGTAGGCGCACGGCACCTCTACCCGCTGTCCTTGATCGAGGCCCAGGAGCAGGTGCGGCCGCACCTGGTGGTGCTGGGCAACGCAGCACACAGCCTGCACCCCATCGCGGGCCAGGGTTTCAATCTGTCGTTGCGTGATGTGCAGGCTCTGGCCGAAGCGCTGCTGGCGGGCCCACAGCAGCCTGGCGACCTGACCACGCTGCAGGCCTATCACCAGCGCCAGCGCCTGGACCAGGCGATGACCATCGGCTTCTCCGACCAGGTCACCCGCCTGTTCGGCAGCAATCAGCCGTTGCTGACGGCCGGGCGCAACCTTGGCCTGCTCGGGCTCGACCTGCTGCCACCGGCAAAAAGCTGGTTCGCCCGCCAGGCCATGGGCCTGGGCACCCGTCCTGATCCGCGGGGCCAGGCATGAGCAACCCGCGTAAACTGGCGCGTCGGGCGCGCATGCTGCGCTGGATGCTGAACCTCTACCCACCATACCTGGGTGCCGGTATCCGTGTGCAGCACATCAGCCCGGACCTGCGTAGCGTCAAGGTGGCGATGAAACTGACTCGCTGGAACCGCAATTACGTCGGTACCCAGTTCGGTGGCAGCCTGTATGCCATGGTCGATCCGTTCTACATGCTGCTGTTGATCGAGCAGCTGGGGCGTGACTACATCGTCTGGGACAAGGCCGCCAGCATCGATTTCATCTCGCCGGGCAAAGGCCCTGTGTATGCCGAATTCCACGTCGATGATGCGCTGCTGCAGGAAATCCGCCAGCAGGCCGCCACCGGCAAGAAATGCCTGCCGCGTTTGCAGGTCGATATCCGCGATGGCGCCGGCGAGTTGGTGGCGCGGGTCGATAAAACCCTATACGTGCGGCTCAAGCCGCAAGCGAGGCTGGCGTAAGGCATGGACATGCGCGCAGATCTGTTGATTGTGGGTGCCGGTATGGTCGGCAGCGCCCTGGCCTTGGCGTTGCGCCACAGTGGCCTGCAAATTTTGTTGCTCGACGGTGGCCCGCTGACGGTCGTACCTTTCGATGCCCAGGCCCCGTTCGAGCCGCGTGTCAGCGCGCTATCGGCGGCCAGCCAGCGCATCCTCGAGCGCCTTGGCGCTTGGGACGGCATTGCCCAGCGACGCGCCACGCCGTATTCCGACATGCATGTGTGGGATGGCAGCGGCACCGGTCAGATTCACTTCTCGGCGGCCAGTGTGCATGCCCAGGTGCTCGGCCATATCGTCGAGAACCGGGTGGTGCAGGACGGCCTGCTGGAGCGCCTGCACGACAGCGACATCGGCCTGCTGGCCAATGCGCGGCTGGAGCAATTACGCCGCTCTGGCGATGAGTGGCTGCTGACGTTGGCCGATGGCCGGCAACTGCGTGCACCGTTGGTGATCGCCGCCGACGGTGCCAATTCGGCGGTGCGGCGTCTGGCCGGCTGCGAAACCCGCGAATGGGACTACCTGCACCATGCCATTGTCACCAGCGTGCGTTGCAGCGCCGGGCACCAGGCCACGGCCTGGCAGCGCTTCACTGACGAAGGGCCATTGGCCTTTTTGCCCTTGAGCCGCGATGGCCAGCAAGACTGGTGCTCAATCGTATGGTCGACCACTCCGGAGCATGCCGAGCAGCTGATGGCGATGGATGAAGCGGCCTTCCTGCAAGCCCTCGGGCGTGCCTTCGAGGGCCGCCTGGGCGACGTGTTGCAGGCCGACCCAAGGGTATGCGTGCCGCTGCGTCAGCGCCACGCCAAGCGCTATGTGGGTGAAGGCCTGGCATTGATTGGCGATGCCGCGCACACCATCCACCCGCTGGCCGGGCAGGGTGTGAACCTCGGCTTCCTCGACGCGGCGGTGCTGGCCGAGGTGCTGGTCAATGCTTGCGAGCGCGGCGAGAGACTGGCCGATGTGAAGGTGCTGAGCCGTTACGAGCGCCGGCGCATGCCACACAACCTGGCGTTGATGGCGGCGATGGAGGGCTTCGAGAGGTTGTTCCAGGCCGATCCGCTGCCGTTGCGCTGGTTGCGCAACAGCGGGTTGAAACTGGTGGAGCAGATGCCGGAGGCCAAGGCGCTGTTTGTGCGCCAGGCGTTGGGTTTGAGTGGTGACCTGCCGGATCTGGCCAAGGCTTGAGAGTGGCGGGGCCGCTTTGCGGCCCTTTCGCGACACAAGGCCCACACAGTGTGGCGCAATCACCTGTGGCAGTCCTTTGCAACATCCGGTAACGGCTAGGTAGGTGAGCCAGAAAATGGGATTCACTACCATTCGCACCTCTCATACGATCGAGGAGTGCATTTCATGTTGCCACGCAAGCCCCTACTGGCCGCCTTGGCCCTGACCCTGTTCGGCGGCACTGCCCAGGCAGCGGACGAAGTGGTGGTGTACTCCTCGCGCATCGACGAGCTGATCAAGCCGGTGTTCGATGCCTATACCGCCAAGACCGGGGTCAAGATCAAGTTCATCACCGACAAGGAAGCCCCGCTGATGCAGCGCATCAAGGCCGAGGGCGACAACGGCGTGGCCGACCTGCTGCTGACCGTCGATGCAGGCAACCTGTGGCAGGCCGAGCAGATGGGCATCCTGCAGCCGATCGAGTCCGACGTCATCGACCAGAACATCCCGTCGCAGTACCGCGCCTCGTCCCATGACTGGACCGGCCTGAGCCTGCGTGCCCGCACCATCATCTACTCCACCGAGCGGGTCAAGCCCGAGGAGTTGAGCACTTACGAAGCCCTGGCTGACAAACAGTGGGAAGGCCGTCTGTGCCTGCGTACGGCCAAGAAGGTGTACAACCAGTCGCTGACCGCCACCCTGATCGAAACCCACGGTGAGGCCAAGACCGAGCAAATCGTCAAAGGGTGGGTCAACAACCTGTCTACCGATGTGTTCTCCGACGACAACGCAGTGATCCAGGCCATCGAGGCCGGGCAGTGTGATGTGGGCGTGGTCAACACCTACTACTACGGCCGTCTGCACAAGCAGAACCCGAACTTGCCGGTGAAGATCTTCTGGCCCAACCAGGGCGACCGTGGTGTGCACGTGAACCTGTCGGGCATTGGCCTGACCAAGCATGCGCCACACCCGGAGGCCGCGAAGAAACTGGTGGAATGGATGACCGGCGAAGAAGCGCAAAAGCTGTTTGCTGATATCAACCAGGAGTTCCCGGCCAACCCGAAGGTGAAGCCATCGGAGGAAGTGGCGGCGTGGGGCAGCTTCAAGGCCGACAGCATTCCGGTGGAAATTGCCGGCAAGCGCCAGGCTGAAGCCATTCGCTTGATGGATCGGGCTGGCTACAACTAAGCGCCAGGCCTTATCCTCTTTGGGCCCGTTAGGGCCCTTTCGCGGGTAAACCCGCTCCTACGGGATCTGCACTGCCTTGCGCGGTCCCCGTAGGAGCGGGTTTACCCGCGAACGACCGCAAAGCGGTCGCAAATCAGCCACAGAGACATTCAATTTGCCCCACACCCCTCAACGCCGCTGGTACCTCCCGGTCTCCCTGATCGCCGCCTTGGTGCTGCTGCCCCTGAGCGTGCTGCTGTTGTCCTGGCAATCCATCGACCTGCAGATCTGGTCCCACCTGCTCGACACCCAGATGGGGCGCCTGCTCGGCAATACCCTGACCCTGGTGGTGGGCGTGGGCATTGGTGTCACCGTGCTGGGTGTCAGCCTGGCCTGGCTCACCAGCCTCTGCGACTTCCCCGGTCGACGCTGGCTGGACTGGGCGCTGATGCTACCGTTCGCCATCCCGGCCTACGTGCTGGCGTTCGTCTTCGTCGGCCTGCTGGACTTTGCCGGCCCGGTGCAAAGCGCCCTGCGCGAGGTGTTCGGGCCAATGCGCCTGCCTCGTGTGCGTTCCACTGGTGGGGTAATCACCGTCCTGGTGCTGGTCTTCTATCCCTATGTCTACTTGTTGGCGCGCACGGCTTTCCTGGCTCAGGGCAAGGGCCTGATGGAGGCGGCGCGGGTACTTGGGTTATCGCCCCTGCAGGCTTTCTGGCGGGTGGCCTTACCCATGGCTCGGCCGGCGATCGGTGCCGGTATCGCCCTGGCGCTGATGGAAACGCTGGCCGACTTCGGTGCAGTGGCCGTATTCAACTTCGACACTTTCACCACGGCTATCTACAAGACCTGGTACGGCTTCTTCAGCTTGTCCAGTGCGGCCCAGCTGGCCAGCCTGCTGCTGCTGGCGGTGATGCTGGTGCTGTACGGTGAGCGCCGCGCCCGCGGTGCCAGCCGGAGCGGCAACGAACGGCCGCGCGCGCAGGCGCTGTATCACCTGCGCGGCCTCAAGGCGCTGTTGGCCAGTGGCTGGTGCCTGCTGGTGTTTGCCTGCGCTTTCGTCATCCCGCTGCTGCAGTTGGTGGTGTGGTTCTGGCAGCGCGGTCGGCATGACCTGGATGAGCGTTATGTCGGCCTGGTGCTGCACACCCTGTACCTGGGCAGCATGGCGGCGCTGGTCACGGTGTGCGTGGCGCTGCTGCTGGCCTTCGCCCGGCGCCAGGCACCGACGGGCGGAATCCGCGCCGGGGTTGGCCTGGCCAATCTGGGGTATGCCCTGCCCGGTTCGGTGTTGGCGGTATCGATCATGCTGGCCTTCAGTTACCTCGACAACCACCTGGTCATCCCGCTGTCCAGCTGGATGGGCGGCGCCGGCAAGCCGCTGCTGCTAGGCAGCCTCTCGGCGTTACTGCTGGCCTACCTGGTGCGCTTCATCGCGGTGGCCTACGGGCCGCTGGAGAGCAGCCTGGAGCGCATCCGCCCGTCACTCCCTGAAGCCTCGCGCAGCCTGGGTGTTGGCGGCGCAAGATTGTTTTTCAAGGTGTATCTGCCGCTGCTGGTACCGGGGGCACTTAGCGCCGCGCTGCTGGTGTTCGTCGATGTGCTCAAGGAAATGCCCGCCACCTTGCTGATGCGGCCGTTCGGCTGGGACACCCTCGCCGTGCGGGTGTTCGAGATGACCAGCGAAGGCGAGTGGGCACGCGCCTCGCTGCCGGCACTGACCTTGGTATTGGTGGGGCTGCTGCCGGTCATCGGCCTGATTCGCCGTTCGGCACGTCGACCCGGTCACAGTCACTGAGGATGTCAGTTTGCGACCTTGCGGCTACAATGCGCGGCATTCGCGCGGCGGGTGTGAGTAACAAGAAAAGCTGACGACCCAACGTCATCGACCGCCGCCGCTTCGCCACGCCCGGAAGGAGAAACCCATGGGACAGCGCACGCTTTTGTATGACCTGCACCTGGCGCTAGGCGCCAAGACGGTCGATTTCGGTGGCTGGGACATGCCCCTGCACTATGGCTCGCAGGTCGAGGAGCACCACCAGGTGCGCAGCGATTGCGGCGTCTTCGATGTCTCCCATATGACCGTGATCGATGTCGACGGCACTGATGCCACTGTTTGGCTGCAGCGCTTGCTGGCCAACGATGTGGCCCGCCTCGACGACACCGGCAAGGCGCTGTATAGCCCACTGCTGAACGAACAGGGCGGTGTAATCGATGATCTGATCGTCTACCGCACGGAAACCGGCTATCGCCTGGTCAACAACGCCGCCACCCGTGCCAAGGTGCTCGATTGGCTGCAATCGCAGCGTGCCGGGTTTTCCGTGGACTTCCAGGTCCGCCCTGATCTGGCCATCCTTGCCATCCAGGGGCCGCGGGCCCGCGAAAAGGTCGCGGCCCTGCTCAGCCCCGCGCGCGCTGCACTCATCCGCGAACTGCGCCCGTTCGAGGGCGTTGCTGACGGCGACTGGTTCATTGCCCGCACCGGCTATACCGGTGAGGACGGCTTGGAGATCATCTTCCCGGGCGATCAGGCGGTGGCCTTCTTCAACGACCTGGTCGGCGCCGGTATCGCCCCAAGCGGCCTGGGCGCCCGCGATACCCTGCGCCTGGAAGCCGGCATGAACCTGTACGGCCAGGACATCGACGAAAACCACACCCCGCTCACCTCCAACCTGGGCTGGAGCATCGCCTGGGAACCGGCCGAGCGCGACTTCATCGGCCGTGTCGGCCTGCTTGCTGAAATCGAGCACGGCGTGCAGGAAAAACTGGTGGGTCTGGTGCTGGAAGAGCGCGGTGTACTGCGCGCCCATCAGGTCGTGCGTGTAGCCGGCATTGGCGAAGGGGAGATCACCAGTGGTAGTTTCTCGCCTACGCTGAGCAAGTCCATTGCGTTGGCGCGCGTGCCTATGGCTACCGGTGATCGGGCCGAGGTGGAAATTCGCGGCAAGTGGTACCCGGTGCGGGTGGTCAAACCGACCTTCGTGCGCCACGGCAAGATCCTGATCTGAACAATTTATAACCGGCGGGCGTACCGCTGAGCCAATCGAGGAATTCAAGACATGAGCAATATCCCCGCCGACCTGCGTTTTGCCGAAAGCCATGAGTGGGCTCGCCTGGAAGCCGACGGCAGTGTGACCGTGGGTATCAGCGATCACGCCCAGCAAGCCTTGGGTGATGTGGTGTTCGTCGAGCTGGCTGAAGTCGGCAAGGTGTTTGGCGCTGGCGACGCTGCGGGTGTGGTGGAGTCGGTCAAGGCCGCTTCGGACATCTATGCCCCGGTCGGTGGCGAAGTGATTGCGGTCAACGAAGAGCTGGCCGATAGCCCGGAGCAGCTCAACGAAGAGCCTTACAGTTCGTGGATCTTCAAATTGAAGCCAAGCAACCCGGACGAGCTGGACACGTTGCTGGATGCTGATGGCTACAAGGCCCTGATTGGCGAGTAAGACCGCGTCGCTTGCTTCGCGGCTAAAGCCGCTCCTACACAGGTACAGCGCTGCATTCGAGACGGGTGCAGCCCCTGCAGGAGCGGCTTTAGCCGCGTAGAGGCCGGGCCTGCAAACAAGTTTCCCCGCACAATCGGCAATCCCTTCCTAGACTTGTAAGTCTCCATGAGGCCTGGTCTAGGAAGAGAGCGTCGTCATGTCCCAGTCGCCATCCCTGCATCAACTGCAAGAGCTCAACCCATTTCTGCGCCGTCACCTGGGCCCCGATGCCACAGAGCAGCAGGCCATGCTCAACGCGCTGGGTATCGCCAGCCGCAACGAGCTGATCGAGCAGACCGTTCCCCCCGACATCCGCCTCAATCGCCCCCTCGACCTCCCAGCGGCACTGGACGAGCAAGCCGCCCTGGCCAAGCTGGCCGGTTATGCCGAACAGAACCAGGTCTGGACCAGCCTCATCGGCATGGGCTACCACGGCACCATCACCCCCACGGTCATCCTGCGCAACGTGCTGGAAAACCCCGGTTGGTACACCGCCTACACACCCTACCAACCCGAAATTGCCCAAGGCCGGCTGGAGGCGCTGCTGAACTTCCAGCAAATGGTCATCGACCTCACCGGCCTGCCTCTGGCCAATGCCTCGCTGCTTGATGAAGCCACCGCTGCCGCCGAAGCCATGGCCCTGGCCAAGCGGGTGGCACGCAACAAGAGCAACGCCTTCTTCGCCGACGAGCACTGCCACCCGCAGACCCTTTCGGTACTCAAGACCCGCGCCGAGGGGTTCGGCTTCGAGCTGATCGTCGATACTGTGGATAACCTTGCCAAACACTCGGTGTTCGGCGCTTTGCTGCAGTACCCCGACACCCACGGCGAAGTGCGCGATTTGCGCCCGCTGATCGACCAGTTGCACGGCCAACAGGCCTTGGCCTGCGTAGCCGCTGACCTGCTGAGCCTGGTGGTGCTGGCACCGCCCGGAGAGCTGGGCGCCGATGTGGTGCTGGGTTCGACCCAGCGCTTTGGTGTGCCGATGGGCTACGGCGGGCCTCACGCGGCCTATTTCGCCTGTCGCGACGACTACAAGCGGGCCATGCCGGGGCGCATCATCGGCGTATCGCGCGATGCCCGTGGCAACACTGCATTACGGATGGCCCTGCAAACCCGCGAGCAGCATATTCGCCGCGAAAAGGCCAACTCCAACATCTGCACGGCCCAGGTGCTGTTGGCCAACATTGCCGGCTTCTACGCGGTGTACCACGGCCCGGAAGGCCTGCAACGCATCGCGCAGCGTGTGCACCGGCTGACCTTCATCCTGGCTGCCGGCCTTGAGGCCAAAGGCATCAAACGCATCAATCAGCACTTCTTCGACACCCTTACCCTGAATGTTGGTGGTGCCCAGGCTGCCATCATTGAAAGCGCCGAGGCCGCGCACATCAATTTGCGCATTCTCGGTCGCGGGCACCTGGGCGTGAGCCTGGACGAAACCTGCAACGAACAGACGGTGCTGCGCCTGCTCGACATCTTCCTGGGGGTGGATCATGGCCTGGAAATCACCGCCCTCGACCAGCTGGCCCTGCCTGAAGGCATCCCCGCCAGCCTGGTGCGACGCACGCCATTCCTCGCCCACCCCGTGTTCAACCTGCATCACAGCGAAACAGAGATGCTGCGCTACCTCAAGCAGCTAGAGAACAAGGACCTGGCGCTGAACCAGTCGATGATTCCGCTGGGCTCGTGCACCATGAAGCTCAACGCCACCAGTGAGATGATCCCCATCACCTGGCCCGGTTTTGCCCAGCTGCACCCGTTCGCTCCGGCGGCCCAGGCGGCAGGCTACAAGGCGATGATCGACGAACTGGAAAGCTGGCTGTGCGCGATCACCGGTTTCGATGCGATCTGCATGCAGCCCAACTCCGGTGCTCAGGGTGAATACGCCGGCCTGATGGCCATTACGCGCTATCACCGCAGCCGCCATCAGCCGATGCGCACCTTGTGCCTGATCCCTTCGTCGGCCCACGGCACCAACCCGGCGTCGGCACAGATGGCCGGCATGGACGTGGTGATCGTCGATTGCGACAACGATGGCAACGTCGACCTGGCTGACCTCAAAGCCAAGGCACACGCGGCCGGGGAGCGTCTGTCGTGCCTGATGATCACCTACCCCTCGACCCACGGTGTGTACGAAGAGGGGATACGCGAGATTTGCGATGTGGTGCACCAGCACGGCGGCCAGGTTTACATGGACGGTGCCAACCTCAATGCCCAGGTGGGCCTGGCGCGCCCCGCAGACATTGGTGCCGATGTTTCACACATGAACCTGCACAAGACGTTCTGCATTCCCCACGGCGGTGGCGGCCCGGGTATGGGGCCGATCGGTATCCGCGCGCACCTCAAGCCGTTCGTCGCCAGCCACCCGGTGGTGCCGGTGCCTGGGCTGGACCCGAACAACAGCGCGGTCAGCGCCGCGCCCTGGGGCAGCGCAAGCATCTTGCCGATCAGCTGGATGTATATCGCCATGATGGGCCCGCAGCTGGCCGACGCCAGCGAGGTGGCCATCCTTTCGGCCAACTATCTGGCCAGCCAGTTGGGCGCGGCGTTCCCGGTGCTCTACCGCGGCCGCAACCAGCGCGTGGCGCATGAATGCATCCTCGACCTGCGGCCGTTGAAAGCGCTGACAGGCATCAGCGAAGAGGATGTGGCCAAGCGCCTGATGGACTATGGCTTCCACGCACCGACCATGTCGTTCCCGGTGCCGGGCACGCTGATGGTTGAGCCGACCGAGAGTGAGTCGAAGGCCGAGCTGGACCGGTTCGTCGAGGCGATGCTGGCGATTCGGGCGGAAATTGACGAAGTACAGCAGGGCAACTGGCCTGCGGAGAACAACCCGCTGAAGCATGCACCGCATACCTTGGCTGATGTGCTGGGGGGGTGGGACAGGCCGTATAGCCTGGAGCAGGCCGTGGCCCCCAGTGCTCACGTGCGCCAGCACAAATACTGGCCGGCGGTGAACCGGGTAGACAACGTGTATGGGGACAGGAACCTGTTCTGTGCGTGTGTGCCGGTGGAGGCTTATCGCTGAGGTTGGTGTTGGATGCTTCGCGGGTGCCTGTAGGAGCGGGTTTACCCGCGAAGCAGGCGACGCGGTTACTCGGCTACTGCATTTTTGGCCAGGATGGCATTGGCCAACTCCATGTCGGAAGCCTGCATCCCTGGGTTCTCTGCCCGTGCCTCGCGCATGGCCGCTTCCAGGAACGGCCCGCGGATCGCGCCTTCGCTGGCGACGAAGCTGCTGGCGTCATCCTGCGCGGCCACTACCAGCTTGTGATCCCGCGAGGTCAGGTAGCTCGATGCCGTGGTCGCACCGGAAGTCATCACGTTACGCCAGAAGGTATCGGCCATGGCCGAGCCAATAGGCAGCGAAAGCAAGGTAGCGGCGGCAATGGCGGTTTTGAGACGCATGTTGAAACACCTCGAAGGGTGATGGTTGAAGATGCGCGCTTGGATCTTTTCGGGCGAGGCAAGTTCCTTGAATACAAAGGACTTTTCGTCAGTTGCAGACACGCAGCACTTCCTCGGCACGGGTCTGCCCAGCGGCCACCTTGGCCTCGCCGCAACGGCGCAGGTCAACCAGGCCATCGGCCAGTGCCTGGCGCCGCAAACGGGTCAGGTCGGCATCAGGGCCGATCAATGCGCGCAAGGTGTCGCTGGGCTCGAGCAGTTCGAACAATCCCGTGCGCCCCTGAAAACCGGTGCCGCGGCAGGCTCGGCAGGTGGCTGATGAACCTGCCTGGCAGTCGGTGCAGACGGTTCGCACCAGGCGCTGGGCCATCACCCCGATAAGCGTCGCCTTGATCAGGTAGTCGGCCACACCCAGCTCTTGCAAGCGGGTAATTGCTGCACAGGCGTCGTTGGTATGCAGGGTCGACAGTACCAGGTGCCCGGTCAGCGCTGCCTGAACTGCCACCAGGGCGGTTTCGCGGTCGCGAATTTCGCCGATCATGATGATATCGGGATCTTGGCGCAGCATGGCCCTGACCGCGTTGGCAAACCCTAGGTCCAGCGCGGGCTGTACCTGCAGCTGGTTGAAGGCTGGCTCCAGGCGCTCGATCGGGTCTTCGATGGTGCACAGGTTGACCTGTGGGGTGGCCAACAGTTTGAGGCTGGTGTACAGCGTGCTGGTTTTGCCGGAGCCGGTGGGGCCGGTGACCAGGATGATGCCTTGGCGCTGACGTAGCAGGCGCTGCCATTGGGCCAGTTGCTGGCCGTGCAGGCCAAGGCGTTCGAAGCCCTCTTGCAACTGGTGCGGGTCGAACAGGCGCAGCACCAGTTTCTCGCCAAACGGGGTGGGCAGGGTCGAAAGCCGCAGCTCCACCTCGCCACCACCGGGCAGGCGGCTTTGCAGCCGGCCGTCCTGCGGCCGGCGCTTCTCGGCAACGTCCATGCGGCCCAGGTGTTTCAGGCGGCTGACGAGGGCCAGGGTGACCCCGGCGGGGAAGGCATAGACGGTGTGCAGCAGGCCATCGATGCGGTAGCGCAACTGGCCCTGTTCGCGGCGTGGTTCCAGGTGGATATCGCTGGCGCGTTGCTCAATGGCGTACTGCAGCAGCCAGTCGACGATATGCACAATGTGTGCGTCGTCTGCGCTGGCCTCGGCCTGGCGTTTACCCAGCTCCAGCAATTGCTCAAGTTCCCCCAGGCTGGCCGACTGCTGGTATTGCGCGCCTTTTACCGACTGGGCCAGGCGGTGAAACGACTGCGCTGACTGACGGATCTGCTGCGGGCTGGCCAGTACGCGACGGATCGATCGGCCGAGGCTACGGGCCAGGTCGGCCTGCCAGTCATCCTGGAAAGGCTGGGCACTGGCGACGGTGACGCTTGCGGCATCGGCCGCGACGATGAGAATGCCGTGGCGCTGGGCGAAGGCTGGGGAGATCAGGCCGGTGACCTGGGGCAGGTCGAGTTGCATAGGGTCGATGCGCAGGTAGGGTTGGCCGACCTTGTCGGCCAGCCATTGGCAAAGGTACTCCAGGTCCAGAGGCTGGCCAGGGTGCTGGCGGCTTTCCAGGCTGCTGGCGGCGATGTGTTCCAGCGGGTGGCTAGCGGGGTGGGCGGCGGCGTGTTCGAGTACTTGCAGGGTATCGCTGGCGTGCAGGTGCTGGTCAGCGAGCAGGGCCTGGAGCACGCGCTTGAGGTCGAGTGCCAGGTTGTCGGGGGTGTGCATGGTTGGCGTCCGTGCCTGATCGGATAGTGTTGATCAAGGCTAGCCGGGCGGCGGGTGGCTATTGGAGGTGAAAGGTTTCGGGATTTTGCTGCGCCTGTTCCGGACGCTTCGCGGGTGAACCCGCTCCTACAGGGATCGCACGGGCCTTGAGTGCTATGCGGTACAGGCCCGCCAGAGAGGGGGTTCAGACCACTGCCAACGCCACTCGCTGCAAGTTGGTCAGGCTCACCTCACCCACACACACCAGGTTACGCAGTTTCTGTGCAATGACCTCGGCCCGGTGCCAGCTCAACCCGCCAATGCCGATTTCGATATCCAGCCAGTCATCCTGCTGGCTGACCTGCACGCTATGCGGGGTCAGGAACTGCAAGGCGAACAGGTTGAGCACCCGGCACAGGCTATCGGGCTCGGCCTCGGTCTGCAGGCGATAGTGCACGGTGCTGTGGGCGTTGGTGGCGGCCCAGGCGTCGGTACGGGGCTGTGCGTTCATGCTGGTCTCCGCAAATGAGGGAGAAATTCTTGCACGTTGGTGGCGGTATTTTTTCGCTATGATTGGGTGATTTCGCCTTATTGGTGAATTCTTTTATTCAATAAAATCTGATGTGGAGAATAAACAATGCACAGCGAGCTGGACGCCTACGACCGTCGCATTCTCGAACTGCTGCAGGAGGACGCTTCGCTGTCCAGTGCACAGATCGCCGAGCGCGTCGGGCTGTCGCAATCGCCGTGCTGGCGGCGCATTCAGCGCTTGAAGGAAGAGGGGGTGATTCGTGGGCAGGTGACTTTGCTGGACCGCAAGAAGGTCGGCCTGAACACGCAGATTTTCGCCGAAGTGAAGCTGAACGCCCACGGGCGCTCTAATTTCACCGAGTTCACCGAGGCGATCCGCGGGTTCCCTGAGGTGCTGGAGTGTTATGTGCTGATGGGGGCTGTGGACTTTCTGCTGCGAATCGTCACGTCGGACATCGAGGCCTACGAGCGGTTCTTCTTCGAAAAACTGTCGAACGTGCCGGGGATTCAGGAGGTGAATTCGATTGTGGCGCTTTCCGAGATCAAGTCCACTACTAGCCTGCCGCTATCGCGTTGAGGCCATTCGCGGGTAAACCCGCTCCTACGACTGGCCCCACGCCTGGCGCGGATCCTACGTAGGAGCGGGTTTACCCGCGAAGCAGGCGACGCGGTATCACGCCTTGAGCAGGTGCTTCCAGCCGCGGCTCTGGTCCACCGCCCGAGCCTGTTCGATACGCGCTTCCAGCACTTCATCGCTGATAGGCTGCTCGGCCAGCTCGTGCAGCTTTTTCAGGTCGCCGTACAAGCGGTCCATTTGCGGCGCTTCCAGCACCTGGCGGGCGTGGTGCAGCCAGGCCAGAAGTTGCTCGATACGTGGCAGCTGCTCAGCCAGGTCTTCCGGGCGCTGGGTGTACAGCGGCAGCTTCAGCGCGCGGCCTTCCTCGCCCAGCAGGTGACCCAGCCAACTGGCCAACTGCGCCTTGCCCTGGCGTTCGCCGCGGCCCTTGCGCTCTGCGGTCCAGGTCCGGGCCATCAGCCAGCGTGAGGTTTCCAGCGAGAACTGGCCCCAGCGTACGTCTTCCAGTTCTTCGGCGAACTGCTCGGGCGCGGCGCGACGGATGTCTTCGTCATCGTTGCCGGCCTGAACCAGCGGGCGCCAGTCTTCAAGCAAGGCATCAAGGCTGGCGCGCAGGTCGCGGGTGGTGGCACGCGGTGCTGCCTGGCCCAGGCTGGCGGTGAGCGCGCGCAGCTCGCTCAGGCACTCGACCCAGTCCTGGAGCAGGCGCCAGTGGCCGTTGTGGCGGTACTGCTCGGCCAGGCGCTGGCTGCTGCCCAGCAGTTGCCAGGCCAGGGCGGCATAGGCGTCGTCCAAGGCCATTTCGGCTTCCAGCGCGGTGTGCGGCAGGTCCAGCTCGTAGCTGTCCGGCTCCAACAAGCGGTAACCGCGCTCAGCCTTGCTGATGTCGCACGGCATCAGTGGCAGGCTGGCGGCCAGTTCTGCAGCCAGTTCCAGCAGTGCTTGCGGTTCACCTTCACGCAGCTCCAGCTCCAGCTCGCAGATCTCTTCCTTGCGCTTGCCGGCGATCACGAAGCCTTGGTCCAGCGCGGCCTCGATCACCACCTTGCTCTTGCCACGGCCCCAGGCGATTTCAGCGTATTCACGGCTGAAGTCGGTGGTGAACAGCGGCTTGATGGTTTTCTTGTCCAGGTTGGCCAGTTGCTCTGGCCAGCAGGTGGCGTCCAGCTTCTTCAGGTCGAGCTTGACCTTGTCCAGGTTCCATTCGTACTCGTTGCGCTCGGACAGGCCAGCCACGCTCTGACCGCGGCACTTGAGAGTTTGGATGACAGCGTCGCCATCGCGGCGCAGGCGCAGGGCGACACGGGCGGCGGACAGCTCACGCTCGGGGGTGTCGAAGTACTGGTTGAGCAGTTCACGGGTCTGCCAGCCGGACTTGTTGCGCTTTTTCAGCAGAGGGTGCTCGCGCAGTGCGGCAAGGGTCTCGCGGCTGGCGCGGAGCTTCAGTTCGGTTTCTTTGTGCATCACAGACTCGAAAGAGGGGGGCGTGGTTGGCAGAGAGTCTACAGCAGTCAGCCCTCAACGGTTTATTCCAGACAGCGGATAGTCCTATGATGGGCAACGTTTCCGAGGAGTACGCGCATGCCGTTGCCGACGCTGAAAGACCAGTTTGCCGCCTTGATCGCCGCGCCTTCGGTCAGCTGTACCCAACCTGCGCTGGACCAGTCCAACCGCCAGGTTATCGACCTGTTGGCCGGTTGGCTCGGCGACCTGGGTTTCAAGTGCGATATCCAGCAGGTCAGCCCCGGCAAGTTCAACCTGCTGGCCAGCCGTGGCACCGGCCCGGGAGGGCTGGTGCTGGCCGGGCACAGCGATACCGTGCCCTATGACGAACAGCTGTGGGCCAGCGACCCGCTGAAGCTGACCGAGACCGATGGCCGTTGGGTCGGCCTGGGCAGCTGCGACATGAAGGGCTTCTTCGCCCTGGTCATCGAAGCGGTCATCCCGCTGCTGGAGCACGACTTCAAGGAGCCGCTGCTGATCCTTGCCACCTGCGATGAAGAAAGCTCCATGTCCGGCGCCCGTGCCCTGGCCGAGGCCGGCCAGCCACTGGGGCGTGCAGCGGTCATCGGTGAGCCTACCGGGCTGCGGCCGATCCGCATGCACAAGGGCATCCTCATGGACCGCATCGACATCCTCGGGCGCAGTGGCCATTCGTCGGATCCAAGCCTGGGCCGCAGCGCCATGGAAGCCATGCATGCGGTCATGGGCGAGCTGATGGGCCTGCGCCAGCACTGGCAAAACACCTATAGCAACCCCCAATTCACCGTGCCGACCCCGACCATGAACTTCGGCTGCATCCACGGCGGTGACAATCCCAACCGCATCTGCGGCGAGTGCGCCCTGGAGTTCGACCTGCGGCCGCTGCCGGGCATGGACGTGGACCAGCTGCGCGCGGCCATTCGCGAAAAGCTGGTACCCGTGGCCGAGCGCCATGAGGTGCGCATCGACTATGCACCGCTGTTCCCGGAGGTGCCGCCGTTCGAGCAGGCTGCCGATGTCGAACTGGTACAGGTCGCGGAGCGCCTGACCGGCCATCGCGCTGAAGCGGTGGCGTTCGGCACCGAAGCACCTTATCTTCAGCAACTGGGCTGCCAGACCATCGTGCTGGGCCCTGGCGACATTGCCTGCGCCCACCAGCCCGGCGAATACCTTGAAATGTCACGAATCGAGCCTACCGTGCGTCTATTGCGTGACCTGATCCGGCACTATTGCCTGCACTAAACGTCAATCGAACTGATTCGTTCCTGCCTAGAGGAGACCGCGCGTGACCGCAAGCCTGTTCCGACGATGATCCTGAACGCCCCCTGCATCGCCGTTCTCCGTCCACTTATCCACAGGCCCTGTCATGCCCGATTACGTCAACTGGCTGCGTCATGCATCCCCTTATATCAATGCCCATCGCGACTGCACCTTTGTGGTCATGCTCCCTGGCGATGGGGTGGAACACCCTAATTTCGGCAACATCGTCCACGACCTGGTGCTGCTGCACAGCCTGGGCGTGCGCCTGGTGCTGGTGCATGGCTCGCGCCCGCAGATCGAAAGCCGGCTGGCCGATCGCGGCCTGACGCCGCACTATCACCGGGGCATGCGTATTACTGATGCGGCCACCCTGGACTGCGTGATCGATGCCGTCGGCGCCCTGCGCCTGGCCATTGAAGCGCGGCTGTCGATGGACATCGCCGCTTCGCCGATGCAGGGCTCGCGCCTGCGCGTGGCCTCCGGCAACCTGGTCACTGCGCGGCCGATCGGCGTGCTTGAAGGCGTGGACTACCACCACACTGGCGAAGTGCGCCGCGTCGACCGCAAGGGCATCAGCCGCCTGCTCGACGAGCGTTCCATCGTGCTGTTGTCGCCCTTGGGCTACTCGCCTACCGGGGAAATCTTCAACCTGGCCTGCGAAGACGTGGCTACCCGTGCGGCCATCGAACTGGGCGCCGACAAGTTGCTGCTGTTCGGCGCCGAGCCGGGCCTGTTGGACGCTGACGGTAGGCTGGTGCGCGAACTGCGCCCGCAGCAGGTTGCTCCGCATCTGCAGCGTCTAGGCAGCGATTACCAGGGCGAACTGCTGGATGCTGCGGCCGAGGCTTGCAAAGGCGGTGTGGCGCGCAGCCATATCGTCAGCTATGCCGAGGACGGCGCGCTGCTCACCGAGCTGTTCACCCGGGGCGGTGGCGGTACGCTGGTGTCGCAGGAGCAGTTCGAAGTGGTACGCGAGGCGACCATCGAGGACGTCGGTGGCCTGCTGGAGTTGATCAGCCCGCTGGAAGAGCAGGGCATCCTGGTGCGCCGCTCGCGCGAAGTGCTGGAGCGAGAGATCGAGCAGTTCAGCGTGGTCGAGCGCGAGGGCATGATCATCGCCTGTGCGGCGCTGTACCCGATTGCCGATTCCGAGGCCGGGGAGCTGGCTTGCCTGGCGGTGAACCCGGAGTACCGCCATGGCGGACGTGGCGATGAGCTGCTGGAACGCATCGAGAGCCGGGCACGGCAGATGGGCTTGAGTACTTTGTTCGTGCTGACTACGCGCACTGCGCACTGGTTTCGCGAGCGCGGCTTTGCGCCCAGTGGCGTGGAGCGGCTGCCGGCGGCGCGGGCTTCGCTGTACAACTACCAGCGCAATTCGAAGATTTTCGAGAAGCCCCTGTAAGCCTGTACCGCAGCCCATGTGGGAGCGGCCTTGCGTCGCGAAAGGGCCGCAAAGCGGCCCCGACAATATCAGCTTGATGCGCAAATACTGGGGGCACTTCGCCCCTATCGCGACGCCGCTCCCACAATGGGGGCGGCGTTTTCGTTTACACGGTATGCAGGTACCAGTTGTACTCGAGGTCGGAGATCGAGTGCTCGAACTCTTCCAGCTCGCTTTCCTTGCACGCGACAAAGATGTCGATGTACTTCGGATCGATGTACTTGTTCAGGATTTCGCTGTCGTCCAGCTCGCGCAGGGCATCGCGCAGGTTGTTCGGCAGGCTCTGCTCCAGCTGCTCGTACGAGTTGCCTTCGATCGGCTCGCCCGGTTCGATCTTGTTGGTCAGGCCGTGGTGCACGCCCGCCAGCACCGCAGCCATCATCAGGTACGGGTTGGCGTCGGCACCGGCCACGCGGTGCTCGATGCGCACGGCGTCCGGCGAGCCGGTCGGTACGCGCAGGGCCACGGTGCGGTTGTCCAGGCCCCAGCTTGGCGCGTTCGGTACGTAGAACTGCGCGCCGAAGCGGCGGTACGAGTTGACGTTCGGGCAGAGGAACGCCATGGACGCGGGCAGGGTCTCGAGCACACCGCCGACAGCGTGACGTAGCGCGGCGTTCTGCTCGGGATCCTCGCTGGTGAAGATGTTGTTGCCATCTTTGTCCAGCACGGAAATGTGTACATGCAGGCCGTTACCTGCCTGCCCCGGGTAGGGCTTGGCCATGAAAGTGGTATCCATTTCATGGTCGTAGGCGATGTTTTTGATCAACCGCTTGAGCAGTACTGCGTAATCGCAGGCCTTTAGCGGGTCGGGCACGTGGTGCAGGTTGACTTCGAACTGCGCCGGGGCGCTTTCCTTGACGATGGCGTCGGCCGGGATGCCTTGCTCCTTCGCGCCTTCGAGGATGTCCTGCAGGCAGTCGGCATACTCGTCGAGGTCGTCGATCAGGTACACCTGGGTCGACTGCGGGCGCTTGCCCGAGATTGGCGAGCGCGGCGGCTGCGGGCGGCCATTCACGTTCTCCTGGTCGATCAGGTAGAACTCCAGCTCGAATGCGGCGCAGATGGTCAGGCCCATATCGGTGAACTTGCTCACCACCTGACGCAGCACTTCACGCGGGTCGGCGAAGAACGGCTCGCCTTCCAGCTCGTGCATGGTCATCAGCAGCTGGGCGGTAGGGCGTTTTTGCCACGGCTCATTACAGAGCGTGTCGGGGATTGGATAGCAGATGCGGTCAGCATCGCCGATGTCCAGGCCCAGCCCGGTGCTTTCGACGGTGGAACCGTTGATGTCCAGGGCAAAGAGGGAGGCCGGCAGATTGATGCCTTTCTCGTAAACCTTGTGGAGGCTGGTGCGCTCTATGCGCTTGCCACGCACCACACCATTCATATCTGCAATCAGAAGGTCAACGTAGAGAACCTCAGGATGTTCCTTAAGGAACGCGTTCGCTTCGTTAAGCTGAACGGCACGCGGGGGTACCGACATGATGCAACACCTTTGTTGTTAAAAATATCAATCAAGGGGGGCTTGCTGGACCAGTCAACCGAAAAGCCATACTGATGTCAAGCCAACCCCATGACGCCCTGAAATGGCACATCTACGGCAGATTTGCTGCATATCGGGGCAGGCCATTATCCGCTATTTCTGCCTGAAAGGGTGATCTCAAACGTGCCGTGTTTTATTTTTTACGGAAGTGTTGTGTAAAAAAATGAACAAGGCTAAGCTCGGTCACAACCCAGAACACAATAATACGAGGGTCACATGGTCCGCTTGCCGCGACCTGAAAGTACTGCGTGCGCAGTGCAATCGGGTACTTCCGTCGTTTTTGCAAGCTTCGTCAATGGCGTGGTCGCCCTGGCCGCAATAATTGACGTTTGGCGTTCCCGGACCCGTCCTCGTAGCGGCTTGCCGCCCTTCGCTTCGTCTTCCTGCCTTTTGAACTCATTACGGACACAGCTGATTTCAGTGTATCCACTGTGGCTCTGCGCGTGGGTTTTTGCTTTAGCAATCGACTCCATCCAGAATCAAGTCGCGGACCACCTTACCTCCTGAGGTATTTATGAGTAACAACCTCGACCAGCTCACCGATTGGTTGAAAGAGCACAAGATCACCGAAGTCGAATGCATGATCAGCGACCTCACCGGCATCACGCGCGGCAAGATTTCGCCAACCAACAAATTCATCGCTGAAAAAGGCATGCGGCTGCCCGAAAGCGTGCTGCTGCAGACCGTGACCGGCGATTACGTCGACGACGACATCTATTACGAACTGCTCGACCCTGCAGACATCGACATGATCTGCCGCCCTGACGAGAACGCCGTGTTCCTCGTGCCGTGGGCCATCGAGCCAACCGCACAGGTCATCCACGACACCTACGACAAGAAGGGCAACCCGGTCGAACTGTCGCCGCGCAACGTGCTGAAGAAAGTGCTCAAGCTATACGCTGACAAGGGCTGGCAGCCGATCGTCGCACCGGAGATGGAGTTCTACCTGACCAAGCGCAGCGAAGACCCGGACTTCCCGCTGCAGCCCCCGGTAGGCCGTTCCGGTCGCCCGGAAACCGGCCGTCAGTCGTTCTCGATCGAAGCTGCCAACGAATTCGACCCGCTGTTCGAAGACGTCTACGACTGGTGCGAGCTGCAGCAGCTGGACCTCGACACGCTGATCCACGAAGACGGCACGGCGCAGATGGAAATCAACTTCCGTCACGGCGACGCTCTGCACCTGGCCGACCAGATCCTGGTGTTCAAGCGCACCATGCGCGAGGCGGCGCTCAAGCACAACGTGGCTGCCACTTTCATGGCCAAACCGATGACCGGCGAGCCGGGCAGTGCCATGCACCTGCACCAGAGTGTGGTCGACGTGGCCACCGGCAAGAACATCTTCAGCAATGAAGACGGCAGCATGAGCGAGCTGTTCCTCAACCACATTGGTGGCCTGCAGAAGTTCATCCCCGAGGCGCTGCCGCTGTTCGCGCCCAACGTCAACTCGTTCCGCCGCTTCCTGCCCGACACTTCGGCGCCGGTGAACGTGGAGTGGGGCGAAGAAAACCGCACCGTCGGCCTGCGTGTACCGGATGCCGGCCCGCAAAGCCGGCGCGTCGAAAACCGCCTGCCGGGCGCCGACGCCAACCCATACCTGGCCATCGCCGCCAGCCTGCTGTGTGGCTACATCGGCATGGTCGAAGGCATCGAGGCCAGCGCGCCAGTGCAGGGCCGTGGTTACGAACGCCGCAACCTGCGCCTGCCCCTGACCATCGAAGATGCCTTGGAACGCATGGAAAACAGCCGTGCGCTGGTGCAGTACCTGGGCAAGAAATTCATTACCGGGTATGTCGCGACCAAGCGCGCCGAGCACGAAAACTTCAAACGTGTCATCAGTTCGTGGGAGCGTGAGTTCCTGCTGTTCGCTGTCTGATCAACCCTGGTGCCGCAGGAGCGCGGCGGTCCAATAACGGAGAAGCACATGAGCGTCAACAACCCGCAAACCCGTGAATGGCAAACCCTGAGCGGGGAGCATCACCTCGCACCTTTCAGTGACTACAAGCAACTGAAGGAGAAGGGGCCGCGCATCATCACCAAGGCCCAGGGTGTGCATTTGTGGGATAGCGAGGGGCACAAGATTCTCGACGGCATGGCCGGTCTGTGGTGTGTGGCGGTCGGCTACGGCCGTGAAGAGCTGGTGCAGGCGGCGGAAAAACAGATGCGCGAGCTGCCGTACTACAACCTGTTCTTCCAGACCGCTCACCCGCCTGCGCTCGAGCTGGCCAAGGCGATCACCGACGTGGCGCCGAAAGGTATGACCCATGTGTTCTTCACCGGCTCCGGCTCCGAAGGCAACGACACTGTGCTGCGCATGGTGCGCCACTACTGGGCGCTGAAGGGCAAACCGCACAAGCAGACCATCATCGGCCGCATCAACGGTTACCACGGCTCCACCTTCGCCGGTGCATGCCTGGGCGGCATGAGCGGCATGCACGAGCAGGGTGGCCTGCCGATCCCGGGCATCGTGCACATCCCTCAGCCGTACTGGTTCGGCGAGGGTGGCGACATGACCCCTGACGAATTCGGTGTCTGGGCCGCCGAGCAGTTGGAGAAGAAGATCCTCGAAGTCGGCGAAGACAACGTCGCTGCCTTCATCGCCGAGCCGATCCAGGGCGCAGGTGGCGTGATCATTCCGCCGCAAACCTACTGGCCGAAGGTGAAGGAGATCCTCGCCAGGTACGACATTCTGTTCGTCGCCGACGAGGTGATCTGCGGCTTCGGCCGTACCGGCGAGTGGTTTGGCTCTGATTACTACGACCTCAAGCCTGACCTGATGACCATCGCGAAAGGCCTGACCTCCGGTTACATCCCCATGGGCGGTGTGATTGTGCGTGACACCGTGGCCAAGGTGATCAGCGAAGGCGGCGACTTCAACCACGGTTTCACCTACTCCGGTCACCCGGTGGCGGCCGCGGTGGGCCTGGAAAACCTGCGCATCCTGCGTGACGAGAAAATTGTCGAGAAGGCGCGCACGGAAGCGGCACCGTATTTGCAAAAGCGTTTGCGTGAGCTGCAGGACCATCCACTGGTGGGTGAAGTGCGCGGCCTGGGCATGCTGGGTGCGATCGAGCTGGTCAAGGACAAGGCCACCCGCAGCCGTTACGAGGGCAAGGGCGTGGGCATGATCTGTCGCACCTTCTGCTTCGAGAACGGCCTGATCATGCGTGCGGTGGGTGACACCATGATCATCGCGCCGCCGCTGGTAATCAGCCATGCGGAGATCGACGAACTGGTGGAAAAGGCGCGCAAGTGCCTGGACCTGACCCTTGAGGCGATTCGATAAGCGTTTGCTAGGCTAGCGTTGTGACATTAAGTCGTTACATGGCCCTGCTTTCCTTGATACAGGGCCTTGTAACTTGCCAGACTAGCGACTGTTTCAGTCGCCGCGCGCTCTGCACCGTGGGTTCTGGCTGCTGGACAGTTGCTAAATAAAAATTCTGGAGCATTACGCATGAATAAAATGGGCAAGACGTTGCTGGCCGCCGCCCTGATGGGTGCCATGGCCTCCGCTGTTCAGGCTGAAGACAAAGTGTTGAACGTCTATAACTGGTCGGACTACATCGCTCCGGACACCATCGCCAAGTTCGAGAAGCAGACGGGGATCAAGGTCAAGTACGACGTCTTCGACAGCAACGAAACCCTGGAAGCCAAGCTGCTGGCAGGCAAGTCGGGCTACGACATCGTCGTGCCTTCGAACAATTTCCTGGCCAAGCAGATCAAGGCGGGTGTGTACGAGGAGCTGGACCGGTCCAAGCTGCCGAACTGGAAGAACCTCGACCCCGACCTGCTCAAGGCCGTTGGCGATGCCAGCGACAAGGACAACAAGCATGCCTTCCCTTATATGTGGGGCTCGATCGGCATCGGCTACAACCCGGAGAAGGTCAAGGCTGCGCTGGGCGTGGACAAGATCGATTCGTGGGACGTGGTGTTCAAGCCTGAGAATATCGCCAAGCTCAAGAGCTGCGGCGTGAGCTTCCTCGACGCCCCGACCGAAATGCTCCCGGCTGCGCTGCACTACCTCGGCAAGCCGACCGACAGCACCAAGAAAGAAGACCTGAAGGCCGCCGAGGACCTGTTCCTCAAGATCCGTCCTTCGATCACCTATTTCCACTCGTCCAAGTACATCGGCGACATGGCCAACGGCAACATCTGTGTAGCCGTCGGTTACTCGGGTGACCTGGAGCAGTCCAAGGCCCGTGCCCATGAAGCGGGCGACAAGGTCAAAGTGGACTACGTCATTCCGAAGGAAGGTGCCGGTACGTTCTACGACATGGTCGCCATCCCGAAAGATGCCGAGCATAAAGACGCGGCCTACGAGTTCATGAACTTCCTGATGCAGCCGGAAATCATGGCTGAAATCACCAACGCCGTGCGCTTCCCGAACGGTAACGCTGCTGCCACCCCGTTCGTGGACAAAGACATCACCAGCGACCCAAGCATCTACCCGCCTGCCGAAGTGAAGAAGCAGCTGTACGCGATCGCTGCGCCTGACGCTTCTGTGCAGCGAGTGATCACCCGCAGCTGGACGAAGATCAAGTCGGGCAAGTAAGCCCGATGCGACACCTCTGGGCCGGGTTTGCCGGCCCAGAGCCATTGAAAGGTAATTGATGATTGCGGCATCGAAGCTGCGAAGTTAAGTTGCGCGCCGGTTTTGCGTGTGCGGCAGCATTGTCGCTACCCAGGCACTGATTGTGAGGACCCCCACTTGTCTATTTCTGTATTCCGCAAGGCCTTGATGGCCGGCGCGGGCCTGACGCTGGCATGCAGCGTCCAAGCGGCGCCGACGGTGCACTTCTATAACTGGTCCGACTACATCGGCCCCACCACACTCGCGGACTTCGAGAAAGCTACGGGCATCAAGCCTGTGCAAGACGTGTTCGACTCCAACGAAACCCTGGAAGGCAAGCTGCTGGCCGGTAACACCGGCTATGACGTGGTGGTGCCGTCCAACCATTTCCTGGGCAAGCAGATCAAGGCGGGCGCCTTCCAGAAGCTCGACAAGAACCTGCTGCCCAACTATGCCAACCTCGACCCGGCGTTGATGAAGCGCCTGGAAAAGAACGACCCGGGCAACCAGTACGCGGTGCCTTACCTGTGGGGCACCAACGGCATCGGTTACAACGTCGACAAGGTCAAGGCCGCGCTGGGCGTGGACACCATCGACTCCTGGGCCGTGCTGTTCGAGCCCGAAAACATGAAGAAGCTCTCCAAGTGCGGTGTGGCCTTCCTCGACTCGGCGGATGAAATGCTGCCTGCGGTGCTCAACTACATGGGCCTCAACCCCAACAGCACCGACCCCAAGGATTACGCCAAGGCCGAGCAGAAGCTGCTGGCGGTGCGCCCGTACGTGACCTACTTCCACTCGTCCAAGTACATCACCGACCTGGCCAACGGCGACATCTGCGTCGCGGCAGGTTTTTCGGGTGATGTGTTCCAGGCCAAGGCCCGCGCTGAAGAAGCGAAGAAGGGCGTGAACCTGGCCTACGCCATTCCCAAGGAAGGCGGCAACCTCTGGTTCGACGTGCTGGCGATCCCCAAGGACGCCAAGAACGTCAAAGAGGCGCATGCCTTCATCAACTATTTGCTGAAACCTGAGGTTATCGCCCAGGTCAGTGATTACGTCGGTTACGCCAACCCGAACCCCAAGGCTGGCGCCCTGATGGACCAGGCCGTAAGGACTGACGCCGCGGTTTACCCACCGCAGGAAGTGCTGGACAAGATGTTCGTGAACTCAGAGTTGCCACCCAAGGTGCAACGGCTGATGACCCGCAGCTGGACCAAGGTCAAGTCGGGCAAGTAAAAATCCAGACCCGCGACGGCACCGTAGAACAGGCCACGCGGGCACAAAAATCTTGTTGGGAGTTTCACTCATGGCAGTTGCCTCCGGTGCCTATAAAAAAGCCCTCGAGGGTGGCCAGCAACCCAAGCAGGTGCTGGTCAAGATCGACCGGGTCACGAAAAAGTTCGACGAAACGGTAGCCGTGGACGATGTGTCCCTGGAAATCCGCAAGGGCGAGATCTTCGCCCTGCTGGGCGGCTCCGGTTCCGGCAAGTCCACCTTGCTGCGCATGCTGGCCGGCTTCGAGCGCCCGTCCGAAGGGCGGATCTTCCTCGATGGCGTCGACATCACCGACATGCCGCCGTACGAGCGGCCGATCAACATGATGTTCCAGTCCTACGCGCTGTTCCCGCACATGACCGTGGCGCAGAACATCGCCTTCGGCCTGCAGCAGGACAAGATGCCCAAGGCCGAGATCGATGCCCGCGTGGCCGAGATGCTCAAGCTGGTGCACATGACCCAGTACGCCAAGCGCAAGCCGCACCAGTTGTCGGGCGGCCAGCGTCAGCGTGTGGCGTTGGCCCGCTCACTGGCCAAGCGCCCCAAACTGCTGCTGCTCGACGAGCCGATGGGTGCGCTGGACAAGAAACTGCGTTCGCAGATGCAGCTGGAGCTGGTCGAGATCATCGAGCGCGTGGGTGTAACCTGCGTGATGGTGACCCACGATCAGGAAGAGGCCATGACCATGGCCCAGCGCATCGCCATCATGCACCTGGGCTGGATCGCCCAGATCGGCTCGCCAGTGGACATCTACGAGACACCTACCAGCCGCCTGGTGTGCGAGTTCATCGGTAACGTCAACCTGTTCGAAGGTGACGTGGTCGACGACGCCGAAGGCTACGCGATCATTGCCAGCCCCGAGCTGGAGCGCAAGATCTACGTGGGCCACGGCATCACCACCTCGGTGGAAGACAAGCACATCACCTACGCCCTGCGCCCGGAAAAGATGCTGGTCACCACCCAGCAGCCAACCTGCGAGCACAACTGGTCGCGCGGCAAGATCCACGACATCGCCTACCTCGGGGGCCACTCGGTGTTCTATGTGGAGCTGCCGAGCGGCAAGGTCGTGCAGTCGTTCGTCGCCAACGCCGAGCGCCAAGGTACCCGTCCGACCTGGGGCGATGAAGTGTACGTATGGTGGGAAGACGACAGCGGCGTGGTACTGCGGTCATGAAACTGCGCAAGCTCAAGCGAGCCTTCCAGCGTCTGGTCCCGGAGGGGCGGCACTTGGTGATCGGCGTGCCGTTCATCTGGCTGTTCCTGTTCTTCATGCTGCCGTTCTTCATCGTCCTGAAGATCAGTTTTGCCGAAGCTGACGTGGCAATCCCGCCGTATACCGAGATCTATACCTACGTCGAAGACAAGATCCAGCTGGTCCTCAACCTGGCCAACTACGGGCTGTTGACCGAGGATGAGCTGTACCTCTCGGCCTACCTGGGTTCGTTGAAGATGGCGTTCTTCAGCACCCTGCTGTGCCTGCTGATCGGCTTCCCGATGGCCTACGCCATTGCCAACGCCAAGAAGGAGACCCAGACGGTCCTGCTGTTGCTGATCATGATGCCAACCTGGACCGCGATCCTGATCCGCGTCTATGCCTGGATGGGTATCCTCAGCAACAACGGCCTGCTCAACGGTTTCCTCCTGTGGACCGGGTTGATCGACCAGCCGTTGCAGATCCTCAACACCAACCTGGCGGTCTACATCGGCGTGGTCTATTCGTACCTGCCGTTCATGATCCTGCCGCTGTTCGCCAACCTGGTGAAGCATGATCCGAGCCTGCTCGAAGCTGCATCCGACCTGGGTTCGAGCACCTTCAACAGCTTCTGGAAGATCACGGTACCGCTGTCGAAAAACGGCATCATCGCCGGCTGCATGCTGGTGTTCATCCCGGTGGTGGGCGAGTTCGTGATCCCGGAACTGCTGGGTGGCCCGGAAACCCTGATGATCGGTAAAGTGCTGTGGCAGGAGTTCTTCAACAACCGTGACTGGCCGGTGGCATCCGCCCTGGCAGTGGTGATGCTGGCGATCCTGATCGTGCCGATCCTGCTGTTCAACCGTAGCCAGGCCAAAGAGATGGAGGGCCGCGCATGAAACGCTTCAGTTTCTCCAAGCTGATGCTGGTGCTCGGCTTGCTGTTCATCTACCTGCCGATGTTGATCCTGGTGATCTACTCGTTCAACGCCTCCAAGCTGGTGACGGTGTGGGGCGGCTGGTCGATCAAATGGTACGTCGGCCTGCTCGACAACACCCAGCTGATGGGTTCGGTGATGCGCTCGCTGGAAATCGCCTGCTACACGGCGGTGGCGGCAGTGGCGCTGGGTACCCTGGCGGCCTTCGTGCTGACCCGCGTCACCCGCTTCAAGGGCCGCACGCTGTTCGGTGGCCTGGTCACCGCGCCGCTGGTAATGCCCGAAGTGATCACCGGTCTGTCGCTGTTGCTGCTGTTCGTGGCCATGGCGCAGATGATCGGCTGGCCGCAGGAGCGGGGTATCGTCACCATCTGGATCGCCCATACAACGTTCTGTGCGGCGTATGTGGCGGTGGTGGTGTCGGCTCGCCTGCGTGAGCTGGACCTGTCGATCGAGGAAGCGGCGATGGACCTGGGTGCCAAGCCGTGGAAGGTGTTCTTCCTGATCACCATCCCGATGATCGCGCCATCGCTGGCGGCGGGCGGCATGATGTCGTTTGCCCTGTCGCTGGACGACCTGGTACTGGCCAGCTTCGTCTCCGGGCCTGGCTCGACCACCTTGCCGATGGAAGTGTTCTCGGCGGTGCGCCTGGGTGTGAAACCGGAGATCAACGCCGTGGCCAGCCTGATCTTGCTGTCGGTATCGCTGGTGACCTTCTTCGTCTGGTACTTCAGCCGCCAGGCCGAAGAGCGTCGTCGCAAGGCGATTCAGCAGGCGATCGAAGAGGGTGCTGCAGCCAACGCTTCGCAGCCGCAAGTCAAGCGCCCGGCGCCGGTGGCTGCGTCGGCCTGACCTGGCCCTTTCGCGGGCACGCCCGCTCCCACAGTAGTAGTGCACAACCTTCACAATGTGCACGATCGCTGTGGAAGCGGGTCCACTCACGAATGCCCTCAGCACACATTCAAAGCCAGACTGCATCCCAGTGTGGATAGTCCCTGACACTTCTTGCCAAGCCGGCCCGCAACGGGTTGGCAACTATGTATCTGGCGACATGCACCATGCTTTCCTCCCTTCTCAGTGCCCGGTCCTGATATCCAGGCTGCCATACCGGATGATGCTCAACCCCTGCCTGATGTAACGCGAGACTGGACCTGGACTTGAACCTGCGCATCAAGGTATCCAGCGTTGCTCCTTTCAATTCGATCAGCAATGCAGATGGTCGGGCATCAACACCCAGGCCAGTGAACGGCAGGCTTGGTCGTGATCGGATTGCCGCAATTGATGAATGACCAAGCGGGCATGGTGGAATTCATCGAATAGCGGCTTGCGCTGATGGGTAACGGTGGTCAGCAGATAGAGTCTGCCGATCTCTGAATAGCGACCACGACGAAGCAGATGGGATTGAGCCCTGGGCATCAGGTTCTTCCTCGCGAACAGATGACCTCCCAAAGGTAGTAACTGTGATGCCTGCGCAATGAAGTGGATGGTTTCTGGATATGGCAGAGGTTATATGTACCTGTACCGGCCCATTCGCGGGTGAACCCGCTCCCACAGGTACTGCACAGAATTCAGCATAGGCACGATCTCTGTGGGAGCGGGTTCACCCGCGAAGAGGCCCGCACCGGCTGTGAAAATGCCGGAATGATCCCCGTCAGTGATGTTTATCGAACCCTGAACTACGCTCACAGTCGCATCCCACAAATCATCTGTGCACAAGCAAGGAGCCAGCATGGCGTTGATGCGTCCGCTGTCGGTCATCTGTCTGGGGTTGTTGTACATGCTCACCGGCTGTAGCAAGGAAGAGGTGCCCAAGACGCTGCCTCGGGTGGGGGTGCAGCAGGTACAACCCACCGATTTCGCTGCCAGGGTCACCCTGACCGGCGACGTACAGGCACGGGTGCAGACCGATTTGTCATTCCGCGTCGGCGGCAAGATCATTTCGCGTAGCGTCGACGTAGGCGATCACGTCAAGGCCAACCAGGTGCTGGCCCGGCTGGACCCGAAAGACCTGCAGAACAATGTCGACTCGGCCAAGGCCGAAGTATTCGCCGCGCAGGCGCGCGTTACCCAGACCAGTGCGGCCTTCGTGCGCCAGCAAAAACTGCTGCCCAAGGGCTACACCAGCCAGAGCGAATACGATGCTGCCGAAGCCGCGCTGCGCAGCAACCAGAGCGCACTCAAGGCCGCCCAGGCGCAACTGGCCAATGCCAACGAGCAACTCAGCTACACCGCACTGGTCTCCGAGGCCGCCGGGGTCATCACCGAGCGCCAGGCCGAGGTTGGCCAAGTGGTCCAGGCGACCATGCCGATCTTCAGCCTGGCCGTCGATGGCGACCGCGATGCGGTGTTCAACGTCTACGAATCGCTGCTGGTGGCGCCGCCCAGCGATGCCGGGGTAGTCGTGAGCCTGCTGGACGATCCCAAGGTCCAGGCCCGTGGCTTCGTGCGTGAAATCACCCCCACCGTGTCGGCGCAAAGCGGCACCGTGCAGGTCAAGGTGGGGCTCAAGGACGTGCCGCCCGGGATGCAATTGGGGGCACCGGTTACTGCCACCACCAACGCCCAGGGCCGGCCCAGCATCGAGCTGCCATGGTCGGCGCTGACCAAGGCCTTGCATGAGCCTGCCGTGTGGGTGGTGGGCGAGGGCGACAAGGTGGAACTGCGCAAGGTCGAAATCCGCCGTTACCTCACCGGCAAGATCGTGGTCGCCAGCGGCCTGAAAGGCGGCGAGACCGTAGTGGTCAACGGCGGCCAGTTGCTGCACCCCGGCATGCAGGTACAGAAGGTCGACGCCAAGGGCCCAGGGGGTGAGCTATGAAGCGTCTGTTGCTGATGCTCTCGGCCGCTGTGCTGCTGGTCGGTTGCAGTAGCGAAGAAGAGGCACCAGAGGCGATCCGGCCTGTGCTGTCGGTCAAGGTCGAACCCCAGGTGCAGTCGCAGCTGGGCCGCTTCGCCGGCAGTATCCAGGCGCGCTTCGAAAGCACCTTGGGCTTCCGGGTTTCCGGGCGCATTGCCCGGCGCTGGCTGGACGTGGGCGCCCAGGTGAAGCCGGGCGACACCTTGGCCACCCTGGACCCGACCGACCAGCAGAACCAGCTGCGCGCCGCCGAAGGCGATCTGGCCAAGGTGCAGGCACAGTGGATCAACGCCCAGGCCGATGCCCGTCGCCAGCAGCAGTTGTATGACCGTGGGGTAGGCGCCCAGGCGCAGCTGGATATTGCCCAGACCAACCTGAAAACCACCAGTGCGGCATTGGAGCAGGCACGCTCCGCCGTCAGCCAGGCCCGTGACCAGCTCGGCTACAGCACCCTGCGTGCAGACCACGCTGCCGTGATTACCGCGTGGCAGGCCGAAGCCGGGCAAACCGTTACCGCCGGGCAGGCCGTGGTGACCCTGGCCCGGCCGGACGTGAAGGAGGCGGTAATCGACCTGCCGATCGGCCTGGCCGAGCAGTTGAGCAAAGGCCTGACCTTCACCGTCGCCTCGCAACTGGACCCGACCATCAACACCACGGCCAGCCTGCGTGAACTGGAGCCCCAGGCCGATGCCACCACCCGGACCCGCCGTGCTCGCCTGACCCTGGCCAGCACACCGGCGGCCTTTCACCTTGGCACCGCCATCAGTGTGACCCTTAGCTCGGAAGTGTCCCCGCGCAGCGAACTGCCCTTGAGTGCCTTGCTCGAGCGCGACGGCAAGACCCAGGTGTGGGTGATCGATACGCAGCACAAGACCGTGGCCACCCGTGACGTGGCGCTGATCGACCGCACCGCTGACAGCATCGTACTGAGCACCGGCGTGCAGCCCGGTGAGCGTGTGGTCACTGCCGGCGTCAACAGCCTCAAGCCTGGCCAGAAGGTCACCTTCGACGAGGATGCGCAATGAAAGGAAGCTTCAACCTGTCCGACTGGGCGCTCAAGCATCAATCGTTCGTCTGGTACCTGATGTTCGTAGGCCTGTTGATGGGGATTTTCTCCTACTTCAACCTGGGCCGTGAGGAAGACCCGTCGTTTACCATCAAAACCATGGTCATCCAGACCCGCTGGCCCGGTGCGACCCAGGACGAAACCCTGTACCAGGTCACCGACCGCATCGAGAAGAAGCTCGAGGAACTCGACTCGCTCGACTACACCAAAAGCTACACCCGCCCGGGCGAGTCCACGGTCTACGTGTACCTTCGCGACACCACCAAGGCCAAGGACATCCCGGAAATCTGGTATCAGGTGCGCAAGAAGATCCAGGACATTCGTGGCGAATTTCCCGCCGGTATCCAGGGGCCGGGCTTCAACGACGAATTCGGTGATGTATTCGGTTCGATTTATGCCTTTACCGCCGACGGCCTGACGCTTCGCCAACTGCGGGACTACGTGGAACAGGCGAGGGCCGAGGTCCGCGATGTACCCAACATCGGCAAGATCGAGCTGGTCGGCACCCAGGACGAAGTGCTGTACCTGAACTTCTCCACCCGCAAGCTGGCTGCCCTGGGCATTGACCAGCGCCAGGTAATGCAGGCACTTCAAGCACAGAATGCGGTGACGCCGGCCGGCATGATCGAGGCCGGCCCGGAGCGCATCTCGGTGCGCACGTCCGGGCAGTTTGCCTCGGAAAAAGACCTGCAATCCGTCAACTTGAGGATCAACGACCGCTTCTTCCGCCTGGCTGATATCGCCGACATCGAGCGCGGCTACGTCGACCCGCCTTCGCCAATGTTCCGTTACAACGGCCAGACAGCCATTGGCCTCGCCATCGGCATGAAGGCCGGCGGCAACATCCAGGTGTTCGGTGCGGCGTTGAAAAAGCGCATGGACCAGGTGGTCCAGGACCTGCCGGTGGGTGTTGGTGTACACACCGTTTCTGACCAGGCCGTGGTGGTCAAGCAGGCGGTCGGCGGTTTCACCAGCGCGCTGTTCGAGGCGGTGGTGATCGTGCTGGCCGTGAGCTTTGTCAGTCTTGGCGTGCGCGCCGGGCTGGTGGTGGCCTGCTCGATCCCACTGGTGCTGGCCATGGTGTTCGTATTCATGGAGTACAGCGGCATCACCATGCAGCGGATTTCGCTGGGTGCGCTGATCATTGCACTTGGCCTGCTGGTGGACGATGCGATGATTACCGTGGAGGTGATGGTCACGCGGCTGGAAATGGGTGAAAGCAAGGAGCAGGCAGCGACGTTCGCCTACACCTCCACAGCCTTCCCCATGCTTACCGGCACCTTGGTGACCGTGGCCGGGTTCGTGCCTATCGGCCTCAACGCCAGCTCTGCGGGTGAATACACCTTCACCCTGTTCGCGGTGATTGCCGTGGCCCTGATCGTGTCGTGGGTGGTGGCTGTGTTCTTCGCGCCGGTGCTTGGCGTGCATATTCTCAAAGGCGACAAGCTCAAGGCTCACGAGGCTGAGCCTGGCCGGGTCGGGCGGGCATTTGAAGGCGGGTTGCTGTGGTGCATGCGCAACCGCTGGTTGACCATCATCGGCACCGTGGTGCTGTTTGCCCTGTCGATCTTCTGCATGCGTTTTGTGCAGAACCAGTTTTTCCCGTCCTCGGACCGCCCGGAAATTCTCGTCGACCTCAACCTGCCGCAGAACGCCTCGATCGAGGAGACGCGCAAGGTGGTCGACCGCTTTGAGGCACGGATCAAGGACGATCCGGACCTGGTGCACTGGAGTACCTACATCGGCCAGGGCGCGATCCGCTTCTACCTGCCCCTCGATCAGCAGTTGCAGAACCCTTACTACGCGCAGTTGGTGATTGTCAGCAAGGGCTTCGAAGAGCGTCAGGCCATGATGGACCGCCTGCAGAAGATCCTGCACGAAGAGTTCGTCGGCGTCGGCACCAACGTGCAATCGCTGGAGATGGGCCCGCCTGTGGGCCGGCCGATTCAGTACCGGGTGAGCGGTGCCAACATCGACCAGGTGCGCAAACACGCCATTGAGCTGGCCACCTTGCTCGACCAGAACGAGCACATCGGCGAGATGATCTACGACTGGAACGAGCCGGGTAAGGTGCTGCGCGTGGAAATTGCCCAGGACAAGGCACGCCAGCTGGGGTTGTCGTCCGAAGATGTTGCCAATGTGATGAACAGCATCGTCAGTGGCGTGCAGATCACCCAGGTCAACGACAACATCTACCTGGTCGATGTGGTCGCGCGCGCCGAAGACAGCGAGCGTGGCTCGCCTGATACCCTGCAGAACCTGCAAATTCTCACCCCTAACGGCACGTCGATCCCGCTGCTGTCGTTCGCCACCGTGCGCTACGAACTGGAACAGCCGCTGGTGTGGCGCCGCGACCGCAAGCCGACCATCACCATCAAGGCCTCGGTCAATGGCGAGATCCAGCCCACTGACCTGGTGGCCCAGCTGAAGCCGAAGATCGACGAATTCGCCAGCAAGCTGCCAGTGGGCTTCGAAGTGGCTACCGGCGGTACGGTGGAGGAGAGTGCCAAGGCACAAGGGCCGATCCGCAAGGTCATCCCGCTGATGCTGTTCCTGATGGCGACCTTCCTGATGATCCAGCTGCACAGCGTGCAGAAGCTGTTCCTGGTGGTCAGCGTGGCGCCGCTGGGGCTGATCGGGGTGGTGCTGGCGCTGGTGCCTACGGGTACGCCGATGGGCTTCGTGGCGATACTCGGCATTCTGGCGCTGGCGGGCATCATCATTCGTAACTCGGTGATCCTGGTGACCCAGATCGACGAGTTCGAAGCCCAGGGCCTGTCGCCATGGGACGCGGTGGTGGAGGCCACCAACCATCGTCGCCGGCCGATCCTGCTGACCGCGGCGGCGGCGAGCCTGGGCATGATTCCGATTGCACGCGAGGTGTTCTGGGGCCCCATGGCCTACGCCATGATTGGCGGGATCATCGTGGCGACCTTGCTGACGCTGCTGTTCCTGCCGGCGCTGTACGTGGCCTGGTACAAGATCCGCGAGCCGCAGAAACACGCCTGAAGGCCTGTATGGCCCCTTGTAGGAGCGGGTTTACCCGCGAATGCGATGGTGCATCCACCACCGTATTCGCGGGTAAACCCGCTCCTACAAGGGGCGTGTGCTTTTAAAAGGTTATATAAAAATTCTTAAACAGTATTTTTAAGAATAATCCCGCCTCACTACTATTGCCCTCAAGCCAGGCGCAAACCCCCTTCAAACCTCTGCCCGGCGCCCTCACTCCAAGGAGAACGAGCATGAGTGCATCTCTGCGTAGCATCGACGGTCAGGACGAAGCCACCATCTTGCGTGAAATCCAGAGCGCCTTGCGCGACCTGCGTTTCGGTGCGGTGGAGATCACCGTGCACAACGCTCAGGTCGTACAGATCGAGCGCAAGGAGAAGTTCCGCCTGCAACAGCCCGGCAACAAGCCCGGCTGATCGGCGCCACAACATTCAAAACTAGAAAAATGCCAATCGGGAGCTTCACCATGTCCATCCGCCGTTATGCGCTCGCCGCCCTGGCCAGTGCTGTTTTTGCCGGTTCCGCCATCGCCAAGGACTACGAACTGCTCAACGTGTCCTACGACCCGACCCGTGAGCTGTACCAGCAGTACAACGCTGAGTTCATCAAACACTGGCAGCAGGCCCATCCGGGTGACAAGGTGAAAATCCAGCAATCCCATGGGGGGTCGGGCAAGCAGGCCCGTGCGGTGATCGACGGCCTGCGTGCTGATGTGGTGACCCTGGCCCTGGCCGGTGACATCGACGAAGTGGCCAAGCTTGGCAAGACCCTGCCCGAGAACTGGCAGACCCGCCTGCCTGACGCCAGCACTCCGTACACCTCGACCATCGTGTTCCTGGTGCGCAAGGGCAACCCGAAAGGCATCAAGGACTGGGGCGACCTGATCAAGAAGGACGTGTCGGTCATCACCCCGAACCCGAAAACCTCCGGCGGTGCGCGCTGGAACTTCCTCGCAGCATGGGCGTACGGCCTGAAGGCCGGCGGTAGCGAAGAGAAGGCCAAGGCCTATGTGCAGGAGCTGTTCAAGCATGTACCGGTGCTGGATACCGGCGCCCGTGGTTCGACCATCACCTTCGTCAACAATGGCCAGGGCGACGTGTTGCTGGCCTGGGAAAACGAGGCCTTCCTGGCCCTGAAGGAAGACGGGGGGGCCGACAAGTTCGACATCGTCGTGCCGTCGCTGTCGATCCTGGCCGAGCCGCCAGTGGCCGTGGTCGACAAGAACGCCGAGAAGAAGGGCAATACCGAGATCGCCACCGAATACCTCAAGCACCTGTACAGCCCGGCCGGGCAGAAGATTGCCGCCGAGAACTTCTACCGCCCGCGTGACGAGAAAGTCGCTGCGCAGTTCGGCAAGCAGTTCCCGAAACTGGACCTGGTGACCATCGACAAGGACTTTGGTGGGTGGAAGACTGCACAACCGAAATTCTTCAATGATGGCGGTGTGTTCGACCAGATCTATCAGGCACAGTAAGGGCCAAAGGAAATCGGGGCAGCGTTACGGCCCATTCGCGGCACAAGGCCTCCCCCACAAGGAACCATAGTCCCCTGTGGGAGCGGCCTTGTGTCGCGAATGGGCTGCCAAGCAGCCCCAGGATAGAAAAGCTTGCACCGGCCCGGGATTGTTTCCGGGCTGAGTGCGTTCAACCAGGGATATTTATGTCGCGTCGTATCTCCCCCGTCATACCCGGCTTCGGGCTGACGCTGGGCTACACCTTGGTGTACCTCAGCCTGATCGTGCTGATACCGCTGGCGGCCATGTTCATCCATGCCTCGCAGCTGACCTTCGAGCAGTTCTGGACCATTATCAGTGCGCCGCGGGTGATCGCTGCGCTCAAGCTGAGCTTCGGCACCGCCCTGTTCGCCGCCATCATCAACGGTGTGATCGGTACCCTGCTGGCCTGGGTGCTGGTGCGTTACACCTTCCCTGGGCGCAAGATCATCGATGCGATGATCGACCTGCCGTTCGCCTTGCCGACCGCGGTTGCCGGTATCGCCCTGACTGCCCTGTACGCGCCGCAGGGCTGGGTCGGCCAGTTCGCCACCGACCTGGGCTTCAAGATCGCCTACACCCCGCTGGGCATCACCCTGGCACTGACCTTCGTGACCCTGCCGTTCGTGGTGCGCACGGTGCAGCCGGTACTGGCCGACATCCCGCGTGAAGTGGAAGAGGCCGCAGCCTGCCTGGGGGCCAAGCCATTGCAGGTGTTCCGCCACATCCTGGCGCCGGCCCTGCTGCCGGCATGGCTCACCGGCTTTGCCCTGGCCTTCGCCCGTGGCGTGGGCGAGTATGGTTCGGTGATCTTCATTGCCGGCAACATGCCGATGAAGACCGAGATCCTGCCGCTGCTGATCATGGTCAAGCTCGACCAGTACGACTACACCGGCGCGACCGCCATCGGCGTGTTGATGCTGGTGGTTTCCTTCATCCTGCTGCTGCTGATCAACCTGCTGCAGCGCCGCATCGAAACCCCTTGAAGGAGGCCGGCATGTCCAGTTCATCCCTGAGTGCAAGTGCCGCAGCCAACGCCGCCCGCCGTGGCAGCGCCACGTCACGGCGTATCCTGATCGGCCTTGGCTGGCTGGTGTTCGCCCTGTTCCTGCTGCTGCCGCTGGTGATCGTGGTATCGCAGGCACTGAAGAACGGTTTTGGCACTTTCTTCGAGGCGATCTTCGAACCCGATGCGTTGTCGGCGCTGAAACTGACCCTGCTCGCCGTGGTTATCTCGGTGCCGCTGAACCTGGTATTTGGCGTAAGCGCTGCCTGGTGCGTGAGCAAGTACACCTTCCGCGGCAAGAGCATCCTGGTCACCCTGATCGACCTGCCGTTCTCGGTGTCGCCCGTGATCGCCGGCCTGGTCTACGTGCTGATGTTCGGCGCGCAAGGCCTGTTCGGGCCGTGGCTGCAGGACCACGATATCCAGATCGTGTTCGCCCTGCCGGGCATTGTCCTGGCGACCATTTTCGTTACCGTACCGTTCGTGGCCCGTGAGCTGATCCCGCTGATGCAGGAGCAAGGCACGCAGGAGGAGGAGGCTGCACGGCTGCTCGGTGCCAACGGCTGGCAGATGTTCTGGCACGTGACCCTGCCGAACATCAAATGGGGGCTGATCTACGGCGTGGTGCTGTGTACCGCGCGGGCCATGGGCGAGTTCGGTGCGGTGTCGGTGGTGTCGGGCCACATCCGTGGCGTGACCAACACCTTGCCGCTGCATGTGGAGATTCTCTACAACGAGTACAACCACGTCGCAGCCTTCAGCGTGGCCAGCCTGTTGCTGATCCTGGCGCTCTTCATCCTGCTGCTCAAGCAGTGGAGCGAGAACCGTATTAACCGCCTGCGCCATAGCGCCGCGGAGGAATGATTCATGTCGATCGAAGTTCGTAACGTCAGCAAGCGCTTCAACAGCTTCCAGGCCCTGAACGCAATCAACCTGGACATCAACAGCGGCGAGCTGGTGGCTCTGCTCGGCCCGTCCGGCTGTGGCAAGACCACCCTGCTGCGCATCATTGCCGGCCTGGAAACCCCGGACCAGGGCAACATCGTGTTCCATGGCGAGGACGTTTCCGGCCATGACGTGCGTGATCGTAATGTCGGGTTCGTGTTCCAGCACTACGCGCTGTTCCGCCACATGAGCGTGTTCGACAACGTTGCGTTCGGCCTGCGCATGAAGCCCAAGGGTGAGCGCCCGAGCGAGAGCAAGATTGCCGAGAAGGTGCATGAGCTGCTGAACATGGTGCAACTGGACTGGCTGTCCGACCGCTACCCCGAGCAGCTTTCCGGTGGCCAGCGTCAGCGTATCGCCCTGGCCCGCGCCCTGGCGGTGGAGCCGAAGGTGCTGCTGCTGGACGAGCCGTTCGGTGCGCTGGATGCCAAGGTGCGCAAGGAGCTGCGTCGCTGGCTGGCGCGGCTGCACGAGGATATCAACCTGACGTCGGTGTTCGTTACCCACGACCAGGAAGAAGCCATGGAAGTAGCCGACCGCATCGTGGTGATGAACAAGGGCGTGATCGAGCAGATCGGCTCGCCGGGTGAGGTGTACGATCAGCCGGCCAACGATTTCGTCTACCACTTCCTCGGTGACTCCAACCGCCTGGCCTTGAGCGAAGGGCATCACGTGCTGTTTCGCCCGCACGAGGTGTCGCTGTCGCGGCATGAGACCGAAGGGCACCATGCGGCCGAGGTGCGCGACATTCGGCCGTTGGGCGCGACCACGCGGGTGACCTTGAAGGTGGAAGGGCAGAGCGAGCTGATCGAGGCCGAGGTGGTGAAAGACCATGACAGCCTGACCGGGCTGGCGCGGGGAGAGACGTTGTTCTTCCGGCCGAAGGTATGGCAGAAGGTGGCGGATATCTGAGTCGCACAAGGAAAAGAGAGCCCGGGCATGGTCCCGGGTTTTTCTTGCCTGAACGTTTGACAGGGCAGCTTTACAGCCTTTTACAAGCGAGTGGCGGTAGCGCACTTGTTATGCCCTATGGGTATTAATAAATATCTTCTTATTCCTTTACGAATATTTCGCCCTCCCTATACTTGTCTCCAAGCACGCAAACTTACTGGAGGCGTCCCCATGCGCAATGAGTCGATTCGCTACCTGATTGTGCCGGGTTGGCAAGGATCGCCAGACAACCATTGGCAGAGTCACTGGCAGCGCACCCTGCCCAACAGTGCACGGGTTGAACAGCAAGACTGGCTCACCCCGCAGCGGCAGGACTGGGTGCACGCGCTGGAGCAGGCGATTGCCGCCGAGCGCTCGCCGGTGATCCTGATTGCCCACAGCCTTGGTTGCATCACTGTCGCCCATTGGGCAGCGCAGGCAAGCCCAGCCTTGCTGCGGCAGGTGCGTGGTGCACTGCTGGTGGCGCCGGCAGATGTCGAACGGCCCACGTGCGCACCCGTGCTGCGCAACTTTGCGCCGATCCCTACCGAGGTGCTGCCGTTCCCTAGCCAGGTCGTCAGCTCGGACAACGACCCGGCCGTGAACGTGCCACGGGCGCTGTACCTGGCCCAGGCATGGGGCGCCGAAGCGGGTTTGCTGAGCAATGCCGGGCACATCAACGTCAAGTCCGGTCATGAGCGCTGGGAACAAGGCTTCGCCTACCTGTATCGCTTGCAGAGCCGGATCGAGCAGCGTGCACTGCGCCGCGCCTGATCGCCCTTACTGTTCACCCTTTGCCTGACGCCTGGCCATTACGGGCCTGGGGCGGGAGTTCGTCATGACGTTTCAAAACCCGTTCGGCCAGCCGCTGCTGACCTTCCCCGAGCTGGACAAGAGCCCGCTGAGCATTCGTGCCAAGGCGCTGGTGTTCATCGACCCGCGCTCGCAGCAGCTGCGCGAGGACCTTGAGCGCCTGGCGCCACAACCTTTGCCGGTGCTGATCCGTGGCGAAACCGGCACCGGCAAGGAGCTGCTGGCTCGGCAGATCCACCGTACCAGCGACCGTGGAGGGTTGTTCGTGTCGGTCAACTGCGCGGCCATCAGCCCCACCTACGCCGATGCCGAGCTGTTTGGCTATAGCGCGGGCACCCATGGCGGTACGGCCAGCAGCCGCGCCGGCTGGTTCGGTTCGGCCAGCGGCGGCACCTTGTACCTGGACGAGATTGCCGACTTGCCGTTGGCCATCCAGGGCAAGCTGCTGGCGGCCCTGGAAAACCGCGAGGTCACTCGGGTGGGCGCGCAGCTGCCACAGCCGGTGGATGTGCGTCTGGTAGCCGCCACCAGCATCGACCTGGCCCGTGTAGTACGTGCAGGGCGCTTCAACGAGCGCCTGTACCAGTATCTGCGCGAGGGCGCGCTGGAACTGCCGCCGCTGCGCGAGCGGCCGGGCGATATCCTGCCGCTGGCCGAGTACTTCGTGGGCATCTACAGCGTGCGCCTGCAACGGCCTGTGCCCTTGGTGAGCGAGGCGGCGCAGCGGGTGCTGGAGGCGCATTTCTGGCCGGGCAATACCCGCGAACTGGAGAACGTCATCCACTTTGCCTTGCTGGTCAATGACGGCGAAGAGATCCTGCCAGAAGACCTCGAACTGCCTGACCCCGCGCGTTAGACATCGCTCATGGGTAAAGAGGCTGATGGTATTGTGTTTTTGGAATAAGCAGCTAAGTAAAAGATATTGTTGCGGAATAAAAAATTTGGGTATCGTCCGCCTCACGCCCACTGGTGAACCGGTTGGGCACCCGATTTGCCATCGTCGATGGCCCAGATTCAGAACAAGGACCACCATGAAGAAGACCCTGCTGACCACTGCCCTGGCTGCTGCCCTGGCGTTCTCCGGCCTGGCCGCTGCTGCCGAGAAACTGGTGGTTGCCGCTACCCCGGTACCGCACGCCGAAATTCTCGAACTGATCAAGCCGACCCTGGCAAAAGAAGGCGTGGACCTTCAGATCAAGGTCTTCACCGATTACGTGCAACCGAACGTGCAGGTGGACCAGAAGCGCCTGGACGCCAACTACTTCCAGACCCTGCCGTACTTGAAGAGCTTCAACGAAGGCAAGGGCACCCACCTGGAAACCGTGATCGGTGTGCACGTCGAGCCGTTCGGTGGTTACTCGAAGAAGATCAAGAACCTGTCCGAGCTGAAGGAGGGCGCCACCGTTGCCATCCCTAACGAAGGCAGCAACAGCGGCCGCGCCCTGATCCTGCTGCAGAAGGCTGGCCTGATCACTCTGAAAGACCCGAAAAACGCCCTGGCCACGCCAAAGGACATTGCCGAGAACCCGAAGAAGCTGAAGTTCCGCGAGCTTGAATCGGCCATGCTGCCGCGTGTGCTGGACCAGGTCGACCTGGACATGATTAACACCAACTACGCCCTGGAAGCCGGCCTGAACCCGGCCAAGGACGCGCTGGTGATCGAAGGTGCCGACTCGCCGTACGTGAACTTCCTGGTTGCCCGCCCGGACAACAAGGACAGCAAAGCCATCCAGAAACTGGCCAAGGCCCTGACCAGCCCTGAAGTGAAGGAATTCATTGCCAAGAAGTACCAGGGTGCGGTGCTGCCGGCGTTCTGATGCGCTTGCTTCACCTTGCATGACCCAACGCCGACACCTTTGTGTCGGCGTTTTCATTGCTGGGATCTCTGAAAGCTGGCGCGATCCCTGTGGAGCGGGTTTACCCGCGAAGAATCCAACGCGGTGCATGGCACCGGCTGCGCCGGTTTCGCGGCTAAATCCCCACAGTGCTCGCGCAAACTTTTGGGCCTTGAGCAAGGCAGCCCCTTACGGCCCTGGCACCAATCGCAAGGTACTCTGCGCCGGTATTACCCCCATCTGTGCCTTCTGATACTGCCCCTGCACATACCCTTCGGCCTGGTCCGCGTAATGCCGGTCGAACGGCACGCCACTCTGCCCGACCGGGTTGATGGTCAGCGCCTGCCCGGCATCGGCAAAGTCGATCAGCCGCCGCGTCGACGGCCCATAGGTCACCGGCCATGGCGCGGAGCTGATCTTCGCCGAGAGGTTGTTCGGCACTTCATGGGTACCAGGTGCGGCGAACGGCCCAACGTTGAACAGCAGGTTCAGCGGCTTTTTCACCCCCAGCGGATGGTTGTGGGTCAGGGTATGGGCCTTGCCCCATTGCCAGCTGGCTGGGTCCTTGCCGAGGGTGTCGCGCAAGTGGCCAAGGCTCTTTTGCCAGGCTTCGCGCACGATCGAGCTGCGGTCAGTGCGCTGGTTGGCGCCGCGGGTGTTCCACCAGGGCGACTCGGCATCGGCGGCAAGACGCGGCAGCGCGGCATCGATGGCACGGGTGCTGATCAGCACCGGGAACCAGGTATCGCCCAATTCGTCATGCAACGCGGCATAGGCCAGCGCGTAGAGGAACTGGTTGAACAGCGTGGCACTGGTTGAGTCCAGTGGATAGTCGCCGCGCCAGGCAGCCAACTGCTCGACCAGTTCCTTTTCCTCGTCACCCTGGGCGATCTGACGCAACGTCGCCAGCAGCGGTGCCAAGGTGCGCGGGCCGTAATCGCTGGCCGTATCGAGTTGCAGCGCCTGGCTGTTCTGCATGTCCCATTTCACCTCCGGGTTGGCCAGCTGGCGATCGAGCTGGCGGCCGCGGTCGGCGAGGTTATAGTAGCCGGGTATCGGCACCACAGCGGGTGGCTGGTAGTTGGCCGAGACGATATAACCGCTGGCCGGATTCTCCTGTTGCGGGTTGACGCTGAAGGGGTAAAAGCCGGGTTTGTCGGCCTGGCTGCTGGCGCCGTCGAGGATGAACGCCGGGTTCACACCGTCCGGGCGAATCGGCAGTTTTGCCGCCGCCCACCAGCCGATATCGCCACGGGCATTGGCCCAGACGAAGTTCAGCCCCGGCGCCTGCACCTTGGCAGCCGCTTCGCGCATCTTGCCCAGGGTGTCGGCGCGATTGAGCTGGTAGAAGCCTTCGAGGATCGGGTTCTCGGTTTCGAGGAACGCCCACCACATGGCAATCGGCGTGGCCCCTGCCGTGGCGCCGAGGACTTCGTTGACGATTGGCCCGTGGGGTGAGCGGCGCAGGTTGATGGTGACCGGTTGCTCGCCTTTGATTGCAATCTGCTGCTCGGTCTTTTCCAGTGTGCGCCACTGGCCATCGACCATCACCTGATCGGCGTTGGCGGGGTTGGTCTTTTCGGCGATCAGGTCCACGTCATCGTTCTGAAACATGGTCAGGCTCCAGCCAAAATCACGGTTGTGGCCGAGCAGAGCGAACGGGTTGAGTGCCTGGAAATAGCCGTAGAGATTGAAACCGGGCGCTGACAGCTCGGCCTCGTACCACACCGCAGGTACGGCGAAGCTGATGTGCGGGTCGCCAGCCAGCAACGGCTTGCCACTGCGGGTGCGGCTACCCGCGACCGCCCAGGCGTTGCTGCCTTCGAACTGCGGGATGCCGGCGTCGCCCAGTGCGTCATTGCTTAAGCGCGCAAGTGCTTCCAGGCTTTGCCAGTCGGCAGCGGCCAGTGGCGTGCCCAATGCGCCCTCGGGTTGCCAGCCAAGGTCGAATATTTTCAGGTAGTCAGGCCCCAGCTGGTCGCGGATGTAGGTCAGCGCTGGCTCGGTGCGGAACGCGGCGGCAAAACTGTAGGCCAGGTAGCCGGCGATGCTCAGCGTGTCCTCGGCGGTGAACGGGCGCGGGGTGATGCCGAGCAGGTCGAATTCCGTGGGCTTGGGGTGGCTGGCCTGCCAACTGTTGACCCCCTCGAGGTAGGCTTGCAGGGCCTTCCATGCCGGCGCCTGCGGATCCTGTCGCTTGGCCATCAGCGCGGCCTGCTCGCGTATGCGCAGGCTGCGGAACAGGGTGTCGGTGGGCAGCAGCTTGTCGCCGAGCACCTCAGCCAGTTCGCCACGGGCCAGGCGGCGCAAAATCTCCATCTGGAACAGCCGGTCCTGGGCATGCACGTAGCCCAGTGCACGGTAAAGGTCCGGCTCGCTCTGTGCCTGCAGGTGTGGCACGCCGCGGGCGTCGTAGCGCACGCTGACCGGCGCTTGCAGGCCGGTAATGGCGACCTCGCCCTCGCGCTGCGGCAGCTTCCCCTGCACGTACCAGTAACCGGCGGCGCCAGCGGAAACGGTGACTACCACCGCCAGCAGGGTCAGGCTGCGCTTCATTCAGACTCCTTGTGCATTCAAACGAAAAATGTGGTCCGATCATCGGCGCATTCGCGAACAGAGCATAGCCCCAGGAAGGAGTTTCCATGTCCCTCAGCGAAAAACACAAAATGCTCACCGGCCAGCTCTACCACGCTGGCTGCCCTGAACTGCAGGCCGAGCAGATCGCCAACAAACACTGGATGCACCGCTACAACAACAGTGTCGAACTGCTCAACGACGCACGCCACGGGCTGCTTGTGGCGCATTTTGGCCAGGTTGGCGAAGGCGCGGTGATTCGCCCGCCGTTCTATTGCGATTACGGCTACAACATCAGCGTTGGCCGTAATACTTTCATGAACTTCAACTGCGTGATCCTCGACGTGGTGCCGGTGCGTATCGGCGACGACTGTCAGATCGGCCCCAACGCGCAGATCTACACCGCCGACCATCCGCTCGATCCTGAAGTGCGGCGCAGCGGGCTGGAGAGTGGGCGGACGGTGACCATCGGCGACAACGTGTGGATCGGCGGTGCGGCGATCATCCTGCCGGGGGTGACCATCGGTGATAACGCCATCGTCGGCGCCGGCAGTGTGGTGACCCGGGATGTGCCCGCGGGCGCGACGGTGGTGGGTAACCCGGCGAGGGTCCGTCAGCCCGACCAAGGGCAGTAGCAGCCTACCGCCAGGGTATTGGAGGCGTTGACCTGGCGGCCGTCGAGCAAAGCCTTGAGGATTGGCTCGATGAAGCTGTTGCTGGCGTTGCACACAGCACCTTCGCTGTAGGGGCCAAAATAAGCCAGGCGGCCTTGCCGGTCCCAGATGGCCACGGCCGGGGACGCAGGCAGGTGCTCGCTGCCGGGCAGGTGGGTGATGGGTTGCAAGCTACCGACATTGGCCGGTAGCTGGCCGTGGCTGCCGGGCTTTTGCAGCACATGGAAGGTAACATCGTGGCCAGCGAACTGGCTGATAAGGTCGCCCAGGTGCTGTTGGTTGCCAACGTTGCATGGGCAGGCCGGGTCCCAGAAATGCACGACGCGGATCGGGCCAGCACCGGCCAGCTCGGCAGGTAGCTGTAACTGGCTGCCGTCGAACAGCGTGGCCTGGTTGTCGAACGGGCGCAGGTAGCGAGCCTGAAAGGCGCTGTAGGCCTGCCAGAGAATTACGGCGCCGACCAACAAGGCGATGACCGTGCACAGCGGTTTGATGATTCGGCTATTCATGAAGAGTCGGTGGCCCTTGTGGGAGCAACTGTCTTGCTCAATTTCTAAAAGCTGGTGCGATCCCTGTGGGAGCGGCCTTGCGTCGCGAAAGGGCCGCGCAGCGGCCCCAGGATCTCGGCATCATGCATAGATCGCTGGGGCCGCTTTGCGGCCCGTTCGCGACACAAGGCCGCTCCCACAATTAGTTCGGTGCTGGTTGTTGGAGGTAAGCAAGCTTGCCATGGCGCCGGCCAGAGCTGAAGATTCCAGATCAATACTTGCATCAATGTGGATGTACCCGATGCCCCCTGCCTTTCACCCCAACTGCCTGCGCACCAGCCTGGCGCCGTTCACCACTCGCCAGCCACTGTCGGCACAAGCGCAGGACTACCAGCGCTTCTATGGCCTGGACCTGCCGGCACACAGCTGGCTGGGCGGCTTCCAGGCGGCGGGGTTCGACCTGGTCGGGCAGGCCTGGCTACCCGAGCAGCCCAGCGCGACGTTGTTCCTGCTGCACGGCTATTACGACCACATGGGCCTCTACCAGCATGTGATTGCGTGGGCACTCAAGCAAGGTTTTGCGGTGATCAGTTGCGACCTGCCCGGCCACGGCCTGTCCAGCGGCGAGCGGGCCAGCATCACTGACTTCGCGGTGTACCAGCAGGTGCTGGAGGCCTTGTTCGAACAGTCGCACACGCTGCAACTGCCGCACCCGTGGCACCTTTGTGGGCAGAGCACGGGGGGGGCGATTGCCGTGGACCATCTGCTGCACCAGGGCGCACGCAGCCCCGTCGATGGCCAGGTCATCCTGCTGGCCCCGCTGGTGCGGCCATGTTCCTGGCGCTGGTCGAAGTTCAGTTATTGCGTGCTGCGCCACTTCGTCAATGGCATCGAACGGCGCTTCAGTGAGAACACCAACGACCCGGCCTTCCTGCCGTTCCTGGAGGCCGACCCGCTGCAACCGCGTCGCCTGCCAACGGCCTGGGTGGGCGCACTGATCGCCTGGGTCAAACGCATCGAGGCCGCGCCGCGCAGTGCGCGTCGGCCATTGATCGTGCAGGGGGAGGCGGATGGCACGGTGGACTGGCCCCACAACCTCGAAGTGCTCAAGGCCAAGTTTGCCGAGCCACAGATCCTGATGCTGCCCGAGGCCCGTCACCACCTGGCCAACGAGTTGCCGGGCATCCGCCAGCGCTACTTCGACTTCATCGACCAGCGCCTGGGCTGATCACTTCAGGTCGTTGGTGCTTTGGCCAACCGCCAGGCCGGCGCGTACAGCGGCCAGGGCCGCCTGGTAGTAAGCCTTGCCCTCTGGCGACTCGGCAAAGGTGGCGAACGCTTCCAGCTCGGCATCGGACAGGTCGCGGTAGACGTACAGCAGGGTGTTGTTCAGGTCTTCGCCAATCTGCCCCATCAACCGCTGGCGCTGGCCATCCAGCAGGCTCTGGGCCTGGCCACCGCCGAACAGGCCGGGGATCATCGAGCTGAGGCTGTCGGCGGCTACACCGGCGATGGCAAGGCTGACTTCGGCGCCGGCTTCACGCGCAGGCAGGGCTTGGGCCAGGTGGCCGATGACCAGCAGGCGATCGTCGCTGGCCTGGATCTTGGGCAGGCCTTTGGCGTTCTTGGCCAGTTCGTCCTTTCGGGTGGCCTTGAGCTCGGCCGCCACCACTTTGCGCCCTAGCGGTGACTGGAAGAAGGCCAGGGCCGGTGCCGGGTTGGCCAGGGTGGCGCGCAGCTTTGCCTGGGCGCGACGGTCCACCGCCTGGGCCTGGAAGCGCTGGTTGCTGTTGTTGACCAGCGCCTGGTAGACGGCGGGTGGCAAACTGTTGCGGTAGCGCTCCTGGGCAGCGGTCAGGGCATCGTTGAAGTGGGCGCGCTGGTCGGGCCAGCCGGCGGCCTTGTACAGTTGATCCAGGTTGTCTGCCCAGACAGGCATGGTGCAGATCATCAGCAGAATCAGGGAAAACAGACGGCGCATTCAGGACTCCTGTCGGCAGGTGGCTATTGTCCTTGGCCCGGCGCCGGTTTGTCGAGATACCCGCGTGTTTCTCGGCCAAGTGGCGCTGTGCGGCGACAGGGCGAATGGATATGATGCGCGCCATGCACATATCCCCTGAACACCCGATGCTTGCGGCCGTCGTCGACGATCTGGCCACCCATGGCTGGTCCCAGCAGGCGCACTTTCTGCCTGCCGACCTGGTGCGCGCGCTGGCGGCCGAGTGCCGGCGCCGTGATGCCGAAGGCGAACTGAACCCCGCAGGGGTTGGGCGGGGTGCTACCCAGGAGGTGCGCGAAACCATTCGCGGTGACCAGATCCAGTGGATCGACCCGGGGCAGGCCGAGGCCTGCGACCTGTACCTGGCGGCGATGGATCAGCTGCGCCTGGCAATCAACCAAGGCCTTTTCCTGGGCCTGGAAGACTTTGAATGCCACTTTGCCCTGTACCCACCGGGGGCGTTCTATCGCCGGCACCTGGACCGCTTCCGCGACGATGACCGGCGCATGGTCTCGGCGGTGCTTTACCTCAATGAAGGCTGGCAACCGCATGACGGTGGCCAGTTGCGTATGTTCCTGGCCGACGGTGTCGAGCACGATGTCGAGCCAGTGGCCGGTTGCCTGGTGGTATTCCTGTCGGGCGAAGTGCCTCACGAAGTCCTGCCGGCCGGGCGTGAGCGGCTGTCATTGACCGGCTGGTTCAGGCGGCGTGGCAATGACCCGTTCTGAGAGGCCCAAGGTGCTGGTGAGCGCCTGCCTTTTGGGGCAGCCAGTACGCTATGACGGCCGGGCAAGCGGTCATCCCGATTTGATGCAGCAGTGGCAGGCCGAAGGGCGCGTGGTGGCGTTGTGCCCGGAGGTAGCCGGCGGCTTGCCGACACCGCGGCCGCCAGCAGAGATCCCGGGAGGGCAGGGCAGCGCAGTGCTCGATGGCGACACGCAGGTGCTGACGGTGACGGGTGAAGATGTCAGTGCCGCGTTTCTGGCGGGTGCGCAATTGGCGCTGGAGCTAGTGCGGCGGCATGGCATTCGCGTAGCGGTGCTGAAGTCTGGCAGCCCTTCGTGTGGCAACCGGTTGACCTATGATGGCACCTTCAGGGGTGTGAAAGTGGCGGGGGAAGGGGTAACCACGGCGCTGCTACGGCGGGCGGGCGTGCAGGTGTTCAGCGAGCTGGAGCTGGACCAGGCGCAGCGGGCTTTGGCTGATAGATCTGCTTGAACCTGCGCCGGCCCTTTTGCGGGTGAACCCGTTCCTACCACGGTGGTGGACACCCATCGGGGGTTGGACACAGTCCGTCGTGTAGGAGCGGGTTCACCCGCGAAGAGGCCGGCCCTGCTGGCCAATCTCCCCCGCCGATCACCGTTGCCGCCGCCACTGTATTAGCGGGTACAGGTTGCAAAGAAGACCTCACTGCCCGCCTGCAGTCTCCTGCACACCCTTGAACCACTTCTGCTCAAGCTCGGCAGTCCGGCCATTGTCTTTCAAGCGCTGCAACGCATTGTTTACGGCGCTTTCAAAAGCCGGGTTGTCCTTCTGAAACGGGATCACCAGCTTCTTCTCGCCAATCGGCAGGCTCACATCGAGCGGGCCGTCGTCTGTGAGCGATTCACTCGACGGGGCGAACGCGATGTCGTACTTGCCACTCTCGACACCCGCCAGCACTTCGGCAGACGGGGCTTCGACGAACTCGGCGCGCAAGTCCAGTTCCTTGGCCAGGGCCTGGCCAAATTCGATGTCGAAACCTGTCAGGTGGTCGTCTTGTTTGAAGGCGTATGGTGAGTTCTCGGCCTGTACGGCAATGCGCAGTTCGCCCCGGTCGGCGATTTCGTCGATCAGCTCTGCCTGAGCCAATGGACTGATCAGTACTGCCAGCAGTACCCCTATGGTCGAACGCATGTATGCCCCTTTTCTTTTAGCAGTTTGAAATCGATCGCCACGGCTTTCTTCCTCGCCGTGATCGAGCGCAGCCTATGACCTTCAAGCCTCGGCATTGTTTAACCCTGACTGAAATATTTCTGCCAGGCAATGTGAACACCTTGGCGCATATTTCAACTAAGGTGAACTACCGCCGCGTTTGGATTACAGGCTGCGGTCAATAAGTGAATCACAGGAGAAGTGAATGAACAGCCTATTTTCGCGTGCTGCCGTTGCCGGTCTGCTGATGGGAGCGTCGGTGTTCGCCAGTGCCGCAGACGCCCTGAAGAGCCAGGAGCCGCCCAAGGAGGCGAAGGTCTTCATCGTTTCCCCCGCCGATGGTGCCACGGTCGACAAGACCTTCACCGTCAAGTTCGGTATCGAGGGTATGGGCCTCAAGCCTGCGGGTGACCAAACCCCGCACACCGGGCACCACCATCTGCTGGTGGATGTCGACAAAGAGCCGGTGGCTGACATGCCGCTGCCGACCAGCCTGATGCCAGAGGCCGGCGTCGCACTGCCGAAGGGGCCGCAAGTGCTGCACTTTGGCAAGGCACAGACCGAAACCAGCATTACCCTGACCCCGGGCAAGCACACCCTGCAACTGATTCTGGGTGACCAGTATCATGTGCCGTTCAAGCCTAGCGTCGAGTCGAAGAAGATCACGGTTGAAGTGAAATAAAAAAAAGGGAGGCCTTCAGGGCCTCCCTTTTTCATGCTGCACCGAGACTTAGAACAGGACGCGGGAACGGATGGTGCCCTTGACCTGTTGCAGTTTCTCTTGCGCAAGGTCCGAGTACTCGGCGTCAACGTCGATTACCACGTAACCGACTTTCTCGTTGGTCTGCAGGAACTGACCGGAGATGTTGATACCGTTCTCGGCGAAGACCTTGTTGATCTCGCTGAGCACGCCCGGGATGTTTTCGTGGATGTGCAGCAGACGGTGCTTGCCTGGGTGAGCCGGCAGGGCCACTTCCGGGAAGTTGACCGAGGACACCGAAGTACCGTTGTCGCTGTACTTGACCAGCTTCTCGGCCACTTCCAGGCCGATGTTGGCCTGGGCTTCGGCGGTGGAACCACCAATGTGCGGCGTCAGGATCACGTTGTCGAGGCCGCGCAGCGGGCTTTCGAACTCTTCGTCGTTGGAGCGTGGCTCGACCGGGAACACGTCGATGGCGGCGCCGATCAGGTGCTTGTCCTTGATGGCAGCGGCCAGGTGGTCCAGTTCGACCACGGTGCCACGGGCGGCGTTGATCAGGATCGCGCCCTTCTTCATCGAGCGGATTTCCTTCTCGCCGATCATCCACTGAGTGGAGGGCAGCTCAGGCACGTGCAGCGAGACGATGTCAGCCAGACCCAGCAGCTCGTTCAGGCTGGTGACCTGCACGGCGTTGCCCAGTGGCAGCTTGGTCAGCGGGTCGAAGAAGTACACCTGCATGCCCATGTTCTCAGCCAGTACCGAAAGCTGGGTACCAATCGAGCCATAGCCGACGATGCCCAGTTTCTTGCCGCGGATTTCAAACGAGTTGGCCGCGCTCTTGATCCAGCCACCACGGTGGCAGGAGGCGTTCTTCTCAGGGATGCCGCGCAGCAGCAGGATGGCTTCGGCCAGCACCAGCTCGGCCACCGAACGGGTGTTGGAGTACGGTGCGTTGAACACGGCGATACCGCGCGCGCGGGCAGCTTCCAGGTCAACCTGGTTGGTGCCGATGCAGAAGCAGCCAACAGCGACCAGTTTCTTGGCGCAGTCGAAGATCTCTTCAGTGAGCTGGGTACGCGAACGGATGCCGATGAAGTGGGCATCAGCGATCTTTTCCTTCAGCTCGGCTTCCGGCAACGAACCAGTGAGGTATTCGATGTTGGTGTAGCCGGCGGCCTTGAGAGTATCGACCGCGTTCTGGTGCACACCTTCAAGAAGAAGGAACCGGATCTTGCTCTTGTCGAGAGAAGTCTTGCTCATCTGCGTAAACCTGTATCCCGGAGATAAATTGGCGAGGGGTGATGCCAGGCGCGAGGGCAGCCTTAGCATGAACAGCGGGAGGGCTATGCTAGCATACGCGACACAATCTGAGCTTATCCCGACAGGTGAAGAGTGCTCAGGGTGACCATGAATAAGTCGAGAGTTCCAGCGATGACCCACCCCGCTGTTATTGAAGAACTGATGACCCTTGTCGACCCTGGCAAGGTCCTGACTGACCCGGTTTCCCTCGAAGCGTATGGCAAGGACTGGACCAAGCATTACCCGCCAGCGCCCAGCGCCATCGTCTTCCCCAAAACGATAGAACAGGTGCAAGCCATTGTGCACTGGGCCAATGCGCACAAGGTGGCGCTGGTGCCCTCTGGCGGGCGCACCGGGCTTTCTGCCGGCGCCGTGGCGGCCAATGGCGAGGTTGTCGTCGCCTTCGACTACATGAACCAGATCCTTGGCTTCAATGCTTTCGACCGTACTGTGGTTTGCCAGCCAGGGGTCGTCACCCGCCAGCTGCAAACCTACGCCGAAGAGCAAGGTCTGTATTACCCGGTGGACTTCGCTTCCAGCGGCTCCAGCCAGATTGGCGGCAATATCGGCACCAATGCCGGCGGGATCAAGGTGATTCGTTACGGTATGACCCGCAACTGGGTGGCCGGGCTGAAAGTGGTCACCGGCAAGGGCGAGTTGCTGGAGCTGAACAAAGACCTGATCAAGAACGCCACCGGCTACGACCTGCGCCAGCTGTTCATTGGTGCCGAGGGTACGCTGGGCTTCGTGGTCGAGGCCACCATGCGCCTGGACCGCGCACCGCGCAACCTCACCGCCATGGTGCTGGGCACACCGGACTTCGACGCTATCATGCCGGTGCTGCACGCCTTCCAGGGCAAGCTGGACCTGACCGCTTTCGAGTTCTTCTCCGACAAGGGGTTGGCCAAGATCCTCTCCCGCGGCGATGTGCCTGCGCCCTTCGCGACGGATTGCCCGTTCTATGCGCTGCTGGAGTTCGAGGCCAGCACTGAAGAGGTTGCCAATGAAGCATTGGCTACCTTCGAGCACTGCGTCGAGCAGGGTTGGGTGCTGGACGGGGTGATGAGCCAGAGCGAAAGCCAGCTGAAAAACCTGTGGAAGCTGCGCGAGTACCTGTCGGAAACCATCTCGCACTGGACACCGTACAAGAACGACATTTCCGTCACCGTATCGAAAGTGCCTGCGTTCCTGCGCGATATCGACGCCATCGTCTCAGCGCATTACCCGGACTATGAAGTGGTGTGGTACGGCCATATTGGTGATGGCAACCTGCACTTGAACATCCTCAAGCCTGAGCATATGAGCAAGGACGACTTCTTCGCTTCGTGTGCCAAGGTCAACAAGTGGGTGTTTGAGATCGTCGAGCGTTACAACGGGTCGATTTCTGCCGAGCATGGCGTGGGCATGACCAAGCGTGACTACCTGGGCTACAGCCGCTCCCCCGAAGAAATCGCCTGCATGAAGGCAATAAAGGCCGTGTTCGACCCTAACGGCATCATGAATCCGGGTAAGATCTTCGCACCTGAATAAAAAGCAGTATCCAGAAGGAGTCGGCCATGAGTTACCAGCACCAGTACGTAGACGGCACGCGCATTCACTTCCCCCTGGGCAAGGTGGTGTGTATCGGCCGTAACTATGCCGAGCATGCCAAGGAACTGGACAACCCGATCCCCACCGAGCCGCTGCTGTTCATCAAACCAGGCAGCTGCGTGGTGCCGGCCGAAGGTGGCTTCAAGATCCCGGCCGAGCGTGGGTCGGTGCACTATGAGGTTGAAATTGCCGTGCTGCTGGGCAAGCCGCTGTCGACCCACCCGAGCGAGGAAGAGGTGCTGGACGCCATTTCCGGTTACGCACCGGCGCTGGACCTGACCCTGCGCGACGTGCAGGCCAAACTGAAGGAAAAGGGCCTGCCTTGGGAGCTGGCCAAGTGCTTTGACGGCGCTTGCGTGCTGCCACCGTTCGTCTCGGCCGCCAGCTTTGAGGACGTGACAGACATCCCGGTGCGCCTGACCGTGAACGGCGAAGTGCGCCAGGAGGGTAGCAGCGCGATGATGCTGAACCCGATCGTGCCGATGATCCAGTACATGGCAGCGCATTTCTCGCTACAAGCGGGGGATGTAATCCTCACCGGCACCCCGGCGGGTGTTGGGCCGTTCAATGTCGGTGACGAGCTGGTGCTGGAACTGCCGGGTGTGAGCCGCTTCGAAAGCCGGGTGCTTTAACTCGAAACCGCGTCGCCTTCTTCGCGGGTAAACCCGCTCCTACAGGGAACGCGTCGCCTTTTTCGCGGGTAAACCCGCTCCTACAGGGATTGCAGCACCTTGGGAGCGGGCATACCCGCGAATGGGCCGGTACTGTTTACCGATTTTTCACACCCAATCCGGATAATGCGCGCACCTATGCCCATTTCCCCAGGATCACCGCATGCCATCCTCCTCCAGCGCCCCGGCAACTCCCAAGCGTCGCTTCTACCTGCGCTGGCCCTTCGGCCTGGCCGTGGCGGCGGTGATCGGCTATGGCGTGGCCGTGGCCATGCACTGGGATGACCGCGGTGCACTGTGGGTAAAAGAAAGCTTCGAAAGCACCACCGCGCGCAGCGATAGCGTGTGGCTGCCGGATTACCAGGTGGACATCGACGCCAAACCGCTGCCGGGCATGGACGATGACGAAGCCTCGGACGTGGCCTTCAACCCGCAGACCCGCACCCTGTTCGCGGTCATGGGCAAGAACCCGTTCCTGGTCGAGCTGAGCCTGGAGGGCGATGTACTGCGCAAGATCCCGCTCAACGGCTGGAACAACCCCGAAGGCATCGCGGTGCTGGAAGACGGCAACCTGGCCATCACCGACGAGCGCCTGCATGACCTGACCGTGGTCAAGGTGGACGCGCAGACCACTGCACTGAATCACGACGACTTCCCGAGCCACGACCTGGGCCCTTCGGCCAAGAGCAACAAGGGCTTCGAGGCCATCGCCTGGGATCCGCTGCGCCAGCGCCTGATCATTGGCGAGGAGCGCCCGCCCAAGCTGTACACCTGGAACACCGATGGCCGCAGCCCGCTCAAGGGTGAGAAGCAGCCGTTGCCGAGCGATGAGCTCGACTTGCGCAACCTGTCTGCGCTGGGTGTCGACCCGCGTACCGGCCACTTGCTGGTGCTCTCGGCCGACTCCAACATGCTGCTGGAGCTGGACGAGCAGGGCCAGCAAGTCAGCTTCATGACGCTGCTGGGCGGCTTCAACGGGCTTGAAGACACCATTCCGCGGGCTGAAGGGGTGGCCATGGACGACAGAGGAAACTTATATATGGTCAGCGAGCCGGCGCTTTTCTATCGATTCAAAAAGAACTGACAACATCATCAGATTTGCCTGACATTTGCATTAAGCTTTGCTTCAGCCATTCATGATTAGATTCGCCATCCTTGTGTCGAGTCTGTCCCTATGCGTCGTTTTGTTCGCCTGTTCCTTGTTCTGGCTGCCCTTGGTCTGCTCCTGCTTGGCTGGGCCGGGCAGGAGTTTCGCCTGTTCGAGCGTGGCTGGTTCAATCTCAAGACCTGGTGGCAGCCTGTGGAGCGCAGCATTGGCCTGAATCGCTACCGGGTGGTGCTGGAGGCGCAGCCGATCGAAGGGCTGGATGATGACATTTCGGCGCTGACCTACGACCCCGACCGCAAAACCCTCTTCACGGTCACCAATGCCCGTTCGGAGCTGATCGAGCTGTCGCTGGATGGCCGTATCCTGCGGCGTGTGCCGCTGACTGGCTTCGGCGACCCGGAGGCTGTGGAGTACGTTGGGCCTAACAGCTATGTGATCACCGACGAGCGTCAGCAACGGCTGATTCGCGTACGGCTGGAAGACGACACGATGTTTCTCGATGCCGGTGATGCCGAACAGCTGACATTGGGTATTGGCCTCAATGGCAACAAAGGCTTCGAGGGCCTTGCCTACGATTCGGCGGGCAAGCGCCTGTTCGTGGCGAAAGAGCGTGACCCGATGCTGATCTATGAGGTGCATGGCTTCCCGCATGACAATCCGGAAAAGCCCTACGCTGTGCATGTGGTGCAGGACCGCAAGCGCGATTCACGGTTGTTTGTGCGGGATTTGTCGAGTTTGCAGTTCGATGAACGCAGCGGGCATTTGCTGGCATTGTCGGACGAGTCGCGGTTGGTGCTGGAGCTGGATGTACAGGGCCAGCCGCTGAGTACCTTGTCGTTGCGCAAGGGTTTCCAGGGGTTGCAGGCGACGGTGCCGCAGGCGGAGGGGATTGCGATGGACGAAGCGGGGACCATTTACCTGGTCAGTGAGCCGAACCTGTTCTATGTGTTCAAGCAGCCGACTGATTGATCGCCTGTCAGGGCCTGTTCGCGGGTAAACCGCTCCTACAGGGATCGCCACGGTTCCAGGCCGGTGGGGTACCTTGTAGGAGCGGGTTTACCCGCGAAGGGTTTTACTCGGCCTTGAGGCTCTTCACGCCCTCAGCGGTACCCAGCAGCAGCAGATCCGCCGGCCGCGCCGCGAACAGGCCGTTGGTCACCACGCCGACGATAGCGTTGATCTGCGCTTCCAGTTCCACCGGGTTGGTGATCTGCAGGTTGTACACATCCAGGATCACGTTGCCGTTGTCGGTGACCACGCCTTCACGGTACACCGGATCGCCACCCAGCTTCACCAGCTGACGTGCCACGTGGCTGCGGGCCATGGGGATTACTTCGACCGGCAGCGGGAAGGCCCCCAGTACCGGCACCAGCTTGCTGCCGTCGGCGATGCAGATAAAGGTCTTGGCCACGGCCGCGACGATCTTTTCGCGGGTCAGGGCTGCGCCGCCGCCCTTGATCAGGTGCAGGTGTGCGTCGCTCTCGTCAGCACCGTCCACGTAAAACTCAAGCTCGCTGACGCTGTTCAGTTCGTAGACCGGGATGCCGTGGCCCTTCAGGCGCTGGGCAGTGGCTTCGGAGCTGGCGACTGCGCCGTCGAACGCGGTCTTGTGCTGAGCCAGGGCATCGATGAAGAAGTTGGCGGTCGAACCGGTACCGACGCCTACGACGCTCTTTTCATCCAGCTTGGGCAGAATGAAGTCGACAGCGGCCTGGGCGACGGCCTGTTTGAGTTGGTCCTGGGTCATGCGGGCTCCGGAAGGGGCAGGGCGGTTTCAAAGTTGCCTAGTATAACGGCTCGCACGGCTTTGCTGTGGTCGCCCGACGTAGCGCTGGGGTAGACTCCCAGCCCTCGTCCCGCGGCCCAGTGATGCTTTCCCGATGCTCGAACAGTACGTCAAGAAGATCCTCACCTCGCGCGTCTATGACGTTGCCGTCGAAACCCCGTTGCAGAGCGCCGGGCAGCTGAGCAAGCGCCTGGGCAACCAGATTCTGCTCAAGCGCGAAGACCTGCAGCCAGTATTCTCGTTCAAGATCCGCGGCGCCTATAACAAACTGGCCCAGCTGAGCCGGGAAGAACTGGCCCGTGGCGTGGTCACCGCCTCGGCCGGCAACCACGCCCAAGGCCTGGCCCTGGCCGCGCGCGAAATGGGCATCAAGGCCACCATCGTGATGCCCAAGACTACTCCGGAGATCAAGGTCGAAGGCGTGCGCTCGCGCGGTGGCAAGGTGGTGCTGCATGGCGACTCGTTCCCTGAGGCACTGGCCTATTCGCTGAAAATGGTCGATGAAAAGGGCTTCGTCTACGTTCACCCTTACGACGATCCGCACACCATCGCCGGGCAGGGCACCGTCGCCATGGAAATCCTGCGCCAACACCCTGGCCAGCTGGATGCGATCTTCGTGCCGGTGGGCGGTGGCGGCCTGATCGCCGGCATTGCTGCCTACGTGAAGTACCTGCGCCCGGAAATCAAGGTAATCGGTGTCGAGCCGGACGATTCCAACTGCCTGCAGGCGGCCATGGCTGCCGGTGAGCGTGTGGTGCTGCCGCAGGTCGGGCTGTTCGCGGATGGCGTGGCGGTGGCGCAGATTGGCCAGCACACCTTCGATATCTGCCGCCACTATGTGGACGAAGTCGTCACTGTCAGTACCGATGAAATCTGCGCAGCAATCAAGGATATCTACGACGATACCCGCTCGATCACCGAGCCTGCTGGCGCGCTGGGTGTGGCGGGCATCAAGAAGTACGTCGAGCTATACGGCGTCAGCGACCAGACCCTGGTGGCCATCGACTCCGGTGCCAACGTCAATTTCGATCGCCTGCGCCATGTGGCCGAACGTGCCGAGCTGGGTGAAAAGCGCGAGGCGATCATCGCCGTGACCATCCCTGAGCGCCCGGGTAGCTTCAAGGCCTTCTGCGAAGCTATCGGCAAGCGTCAGATCACCGAGTTCAACTACCGCAAGCACACCTCTGACGAAGCGCATATCTTCGTTGGGGTGCAGACCCACCCGGAAAACGACCCCCGCGCAGCGTTGGTGCAGCAACTGACCGAGCAGGGCTTCCCGGTTACCGATCTGACCGACAACGAACTGGCCAAGCTGCATATTCGTCATATGGTCGGCGGTCACTCGGCCGGTGCCAGCGATGAAATGGTGCTGCGCTTCGAATTCCCCGAGCGGCCGGGTGCGCTGTTCAACTTCCTCAACAAGCTGGGCGGGCGCTGGAACATCTCGATGTTCCACTACCGCAACCATGGCGCGGCTGATGGGCGCGTGGTGGCGGGGCTGCAGGTACCGGAGGACGAACGTCACCTGGTGCCGGCAGCGCTGGCCAAGATTGGTTACCCGTACTGGGACGAGACCGAAAACCCGGCCTACAAACTGTTCCTGGGCTGAGCGGCTAAGCTAGGGCTGATGGCCCTTACGCGGGCTTGCCCGCGCCCACAGGTACTGCGCAGGCCTCAAGGCCTGAGATACCTTGGCAGGAGCGGGTAAGCCCGCGAAGAAGCGACCGCAAAATGCCCGTTTAAGGACGACCGAGACATGGAACACCTGACCACGCTCAAGACCCTGCACATCATCGCCACCGCGCTGCTGCTTCTGGGCGCCCTGGGTCTGGCGATCTGGACCTGGCGCGCCCGCCGCCAGGGCGATGCCGAAGCCTACGCCAAGCTGCTGCGCCGGCCGTTGGTGTTCGTCTGGCTGGTGATGGGCCTGTGCCTGGTGAGCATGCCGTTCACCGGCTGGTGGCTGGTACACCTGGTGGGCTGGCCACTGGGGCAGACCTGGGTGTTGGCATCCAGTGTCATCTATACCTTCGGTGCGTTTGCTGTGTGGTGGCTGCTGGTGCGGCTGAACCGGCTGCGCAAGGCCGAGGTGGTAGGGTTGCGGTTTACCCTGGCGCTGGCGGTATTCAGTGGGGTTTGCTTCCTGTCCATTGCCGGGCTGATGGGGGCCAAGCCGGTCTGACAGCCTTGTGCTGATTGTGCCGGCCTATTCGCGGGTGAACCCGCTCCTACAGGTACAGCGCAGCCCTCAAGGCCTGTGGTGATTCCTGTGGGAGCGGGCGTGCCCGCGAAAAGACCGGCACGGGAAAACCTCAATCCCGCAGCGAGATCACCGGCCACCCACGCTTATCCGCCTCGGCCCGCAGGTCCGGTGCCGGGTCCACTGCTACTGCATGCGTCACCCGCTGCAACAACGGCAGGTCATTCATCGAGTCGCTATAGAAGTAGCTGTCCTCAAGATCAAAGCCGTTCTCCAGCATCCAGCGCTCCAGCCGCGTCACTTTGCCTTCACGGAAACACGGTATATCGGTACTACGCCCGGTGTAGCGGCCGTCGCGCACCTCGCATTCGGTTGCCAGCAACACCCGCACCCCCAGGCGCCGGGCGATCGGTGCGGTGACGAAGCGGTTGGTAGCGGTGATGATCACCAGCTGGTCGCCCGCCTCGCGGTGCTGCTGCAGCAAGGCCAGGGCCTTGGGCAGGACGATGGGCTCGATGCAGTCGCGCATGAAGTCGCGGTGCCACTCGTCGAGCCGGGCCATGGGTGTTGCCGCCAGGATCTCCATGGAAAAGGCCAGGTAGGCCTGAAGGTCCAGGGTGCCATTGAGGTAATCCTGGTAGAAGCTGTCGTTGCGTTGCTTGTAGGCGACCGGGTCGAGAATGCCGCGCTCGCAAAGATAGTCACCCCAGGCATGGTCGCTGTCGCCACCGAGGAGGGTATTGTCCAGGTCGAATAAAGCCAGGCGCATCGCGGTCACTCGCATCAGCCACAGGGTAGGCCCGCAGAATACGGAGTTTTCACGCAGCTGCACATAAGCTTGGCGGGCGCGTTGCTGCGCTCGCAAGCTTTGTGGAACAATGCGTTGACATGCGTTTGCGAGGTTGCTGCCGTGATCGACCCGGATGGTTTTCGCCCCAATGTCGGGATCATTCTCACGAATGATGCCGGGCAGGTGCTATGGGCTCGACGGATCAACCAGGATGCCTGGCAATTCCCCCAGGGTGGTATCAACCCTGACGAGACGCCGGAAGACGCCCTGTACCGCGAGCTGAACGAAGAAGTTGGCCTTGAACGCGACGATGTAGAAATTCTTGCCTGCACCCGTGGCTGGTTGCGTTATCGTTTACCCCAGCGATTGGTACGTACCCACAGCCAGCCGCTGTGCATCGGCCAGAAGCAGAAGTGGTTCCTGCTGCGCCTGGTGAGCAACGAACAACGGGTGCGGATGGACCTGACCGGCAAGCCGGAATTCGACGGTTGGCGCTGGGTGAGCTATTGGTATCCGCTGGGCCAGGTTGTGACATTCAAGCGCGAGGTTTACCGGCGCGCCCTGAAAGAGCTAGCACCGCGTCTGTTGACGCGCGACTGACGACGGAGTTCGACCCCGAGCCATGCTCAATACGCTGCGCAAGATCGTCCAGGAAGTAAACTCCGCCAAAGATCTCAAGTCGGCGTTGGGGATCATTGTCTTGCGCGTCAAGGAAGCCATGGGCAGCCAGGTCTGCTCGGTCTACCTGCTCGACCCGGAAACCAACCGCTTCGTGCTGATGGCGACCGAAGGCCTGAACAAGCGCTCCATCGGCAAGGTCAGCATGGCCCCCAACGAAGGCCTGGTTGGCCTGGTCGGTACCCGGGAAGAGCCGCTGAACCTGGAAAACGCCGCCGACCACCCGCGTTACCGCTACTTTGCCGAAACCGGCGAAGAGAAATTCGCCTCCTTCCTGGGTGCGCCGATCATCCACCACCGCCGTGTGGTCGGGGTACTGGTCATCCAGCAAAAGGAGCGCCGCCAGTTCGACGAGGGCGAGGAAGCCTTCCTGGTCACCATGAGCGCCCAGCTTGCCGGGGTTATCGCCCACGCCGAGGCTACCGGCTCGATCCGTGGCCTGGGCCGTCAGGGCAAAGGTATTCAGGAAGCGCGCTTCGTGGGTGTGCCGGGTTCGCCTGGTGCCGCGGTGGGGCGTGCGGTGGTGATGTTGCCGCCGGCCGACCTGGAAGTGGTCCCGGACAAGACCGTCGATGACATCGACGCCGAACTCAAGCTGTTCCAGAACGCCCTGGAAGGTGTGCGCGACGACATGCGCAAGCTGTCGGCCAAACTGGCCACCCAGCTGCGCCCGGAAGAGCGTGCGCTGTTCGATGTCTATCTGATGATGCTTGAAGACGCAGCCCTGGGCGGTGAGGTGACCGAGGTCATCAAGACCGGCCAGTGGGCCCAGGGCGCCCTGCGCCAGGTGGTTGGTGAGCACGTCAACCGCTTCGAGCTGATGGACGACGACTACCTGCGTGAGCGTGCCTCCGACGTCAAGGACCTGGGGCGCCGCCTTTTGGCCTACCTGCAGGAAGCGCGCTCGCAGTCGCTGGTGTATGCCGACAACACCATTCTGGTCAGTGAGGAACTGACACCGGCCATGCTCGGTGAAGTGCCGGAAGGCAAGCTGGTCGGCCTGGTCTCGGTACTTGGCTCGGGCAACTCCCACGTCGCCATCCTCGCGCGGGCCATGGGCATCCCCACAGTGATGGGCCTGGTCGACCTGCCATACTCCAAAGTCGACGGTATTGAACTGATCGTCGATGGCTACAAGGGCGAGGTGTTCACCAACCCCAGCGAAGTGCTGCGCAAGCAGTACAGCGAAGTGGTCGAGGAGGAACGCCAGCTGGCCCAAGGGCTGGATGCACTGCGCGAACTTCCGTGTATCACGCCCGACGGCCACCGCATGCCCCTGTGGGTCAACACTGGCCTGCTCGCTGACGTGGCCCGTGCCCAGCAGCGCGGCGCTGAAGGGGTAGGCCTGTACCGCACCGAAGTGCCGTTCATGATCAACCAGCGTTTCCCCAGTGAGAAAGAGCAGCTGGCCATCTACCGTGAGCAGCTGGCGGCCTTCCACCCGCTGCCGGTGACCATGCGTACCCTCGACATCGGTGGTGACAAGGCACTGTCGTACTTCCCCATCAAGGAAGAAAACCCGTTCCTCGGCTGGCGCGGCATCCGCGTCACCCTCGACCACCCGGAAATCTTCCTGGTACAGACCCGCGCCATGCTCAAGGCCAGCGAGGGCCTGAACAACCTGCGCATCCTGCTGCCGATGATTTCCGGCATTCACGAGCTGGAAGAGGCGCTGCACCTGATCCACCGTGCCTGGGGTGAAGTGCGTGACGAAGGTACCGATGTACCGATGCCGCCCGTGGGTGTGATGGTGGAAATTCCGGCGGCGGTGTACCAGACCAAGGAGCTGGCGCGGCAGGTGGACTTCCTGTCGGTAGGCTCCAACGACCTGACCCAATACCTGTTGGCGGTGGACCGCAACAACCCGCGGGTCGCCGACCTGTACGATTACCTGCACCCGGCGGTACTGCAGGCGCTGAACACGGTGGTGCGCGACGCCCATGGCGAAGGCAAGCCGGTGAGCATCTGCGGCGAGATGGCCGGTGACCCGGCGGCGGCGGTCCTGTTGATGGCCATGGGCTTCGACAGCCTGTCGATGAACGCCACCAACCTGCCGAAGGTCAAGTGGATGCTGCGCCAGATCAATATGGGCAAGGCCAAGGAACTGCTGGCCGAGGCCTTGAGCCATGACAACCCGCAGGTTATCCACAGCTCGCTGCAGCTGGCCCTGAAGAACCTTGGGTTGGCGCGGATGATTGGGCCTGGGGCTAACAAAACCTTGTGAGGGTGATGTGGCCTGTCCCGGCCTCTTCGCGGGTGAACCCGCTCCTATGTATGGACTCGCCCACACTGTCTAGCTGCTTTTTGAACATAGGAACCCGGTTGCATCTATGTATCAGGCCTGTTCGAGGAAGCTTTTTGCTTCTGGCCAACATCGTGGTGAGCTCGCAGTGTGCCGTTTACATTGAGGCCACTATCAGGCCTGTAGGAGCGGAGGCATCGGTCTGCGACGGTCTTACCTAGGGTCAATGTTCACTAGCAGGGGTTGGAGCGCCTAGCGCCCCGGTGGCATTACTCGGTTGGTCAGAGGCTCATAGCCGCCTCCGGTTTTTCGTTTGGTTTGCGTTGGTAAACCTGATCGCTTTGTAACAGGGCCCAGATAATCCG
>NZ_JBICMC010000027.1:0-24321 GCF_043106005.1 Pseudomonas sp. GLN_2
CAAGGCCGCTCCCACAATCGGGCCAGCTTTCAGAAATTGAGCAAGACAGCTGCTCCCACAATGAACCGTATCGGCGTTTAGCCCACCATCGGCACATGCCGCGGGTGGCTGCTGACCCGCTCCAGCCAGGCCCTTACCGCCGGGTACTCTGCCAGGTCGAACCCGCCCTGCTGCGCCACATGGGTGTAGGCATACAACGCCACATCGGCAATCGAGTAGTGCTCACCCACCAGGTAAGGCGTCATCTGCAACTGTCGCTCCATCACCCTCAGCGCCTTGTAGCCGCCCTTGTGCAATTTGCGGTACTCGTCCAGGCGCTCGTCCGGCAGCCCCAGGTAGAACTGGATGAACCGCGCCACGGCAATGTACGGCTCATGGCTGTACTGCTCGAAAAACTGCCACTGCAGCACCTGGGTACGCAGGCGCGGCTCGCTGGGCAGGAACTCGCTGCCATCGGCCAGGAAGTTGAGAATGGCGTTGGACTCCCACAGGTAGCTACCGTCTTCCAGTTCCAGCACCGGTACCTTGCCGTTAGGGTTCATCGCCAGAAACTCGGGCGTTTCGGTCTCGCCCTTGAGGATGTCCACCGGGTGCCATTCATAGGGCCGGCCCAGCAGGCTCAACATGAGCTTGACCTTGTAACAGTTACCCGACTGGTAGTCGCCATAGACCTTGTACATCGACCCTCCCTGCAAAGCAGTTTCGCAATTGCGCCCAATATTTGGCGACTGTACGGCTAAAAGCAATGGCCGCTGTATGGCAAGGATCAACCTTGCTCGCTGTAGTCTGAAAAAACTGCTTACACCTTTACAAGGATTTTATTCATGACCGATGCCACTTCCGCACGCCTGCGGCCCCTGGCAGACACCTCCCCCTCGGCGGTGGTCGCCGGCTTCATTGCCATGCTCACCGGCTATACCAGTTCGCTGGTGCTGATGTTCCAGGCCGGCCAGGCGGCCGGGCTGACCACCGCGCAGATCTCGTCATGGATCTGGGCGCTGTCGATCGGCATGGCGGTATGCAGCATCGGCCTGTCGCTACGCTACCGCACACCGGTCACCGTCGCCTGGTCCACCCCCGGCGCGGCGCTGCTGATCACCAGCCTGGGTGGGGTCAGCTATGGCGAAGCCATTGGCGCCTACATTACCTGCGCCTTGCTGGTGCTGGTGTGCGGCCTGACCGGCAGCTTCGAGCGCCTGGTCAAACGCATCCCGGCCTCGCTGGCCTCGGCGCTGCTGGCGGGCATCCTGTTCAAGATCGGCAGCGAAATCTTCGTGGCCGCCCAGCACCGCACGTTGCTGGTGCTGGGCATGTTCTTCAGCTATCTGCTGGTCAAGCGCCTGTCGCCGCGTTATTGCGTGCTGGCCGCGCTGTTGGTGGGCACGGCATTGTCCGGCGCGTTGGGCCTGCTGGACTTCAGCGGCTTCCACCTGGAAGTGGCCAAGCCGGTGTGGACCACCCCAAGCTTCTCACTGGCGGCAACCATCAGCATCGGCATTCCTCTGTTCGTGGTGGCCATGACCTCACAGAACATGCCAGGCGTGGCCGTCCTGCGTGCCGACGGCTACCAGGTACCGGCCTCGCCGCTGATTTCGGCCACCGGCTTTGCCTCGCTGCTGCTGGCGCCGTTTGGCTCGCATGGGGTCAACCTGGCGGCGATCAGCGCGGCGATCTGCACCGGGCCGCATGCCCATGAAGACCCAAGCAAACGCTACACCGCGGCAGTGTGGTGCGGGATTTTCTACGGCATTGCCGGGGTGTTCGGCGCCACCTTGGCGGCACTGTTCGCGGCATTACCGAAAGAACTGGTGCTGTCGATTGCGGCACTGGCCCTGTTTGGTTCGATCATGAACGGTTTGACCGTAGCCATGAGCGAGGCGCGTGAGCGGGAGGCCGCGGTGATCACCTTTATGGTGACCGCTTCGGGGCTGACCCTGTTCTCGATTGGCTCGGCGTTCTGGGGAATTGTGGCGGGAGTGTTGGCTTTGGTGATTCTTAACCCGCGTAGGGGGTGAGGGTTGTTGTTGCCTGGGGTGGCCTATTCGCGGGTAAACCCGCTCCTACGACGGGAAATCACACAACCCGCGAATGGGCCGGCACAGGCAACGAGATTACAACCTGAAATGCCCCACCATGCCCTTCAAATCGGTGCCCAGCTGCGCCAGCTCGACACTGGACCGGGCATTGTCCTGCATCGCCAATGCCGCCTGGTCCGCACTGCCGCGAATCTGCGTGACACTGCGGCTGATCTCTTCCGCCACCGAACTCTGCTGCTCGGCCGCTGCGGCAATCTGCTGGTTCATCTGCTGAATCAATGACACCGCTGCGGCAATGCTGCCCAGCGCACTTTCGGTCTGCAGTGCATCGGCCACGGCCAGCCGTACCAGCTCGGTACTGCCGCGGATCTGCGCCACCGACTGTTGGGCATTGCCGCGCAGGCTGGCCACCAAGGTCTCGATCTGCTCGGTGGATTGCCGGGTACGCCGCGCCAGGGCGCGCACTTCATCGGCCACCACGGCAAAGCCGCGCCCCTGCTCGCCGGCGCGGGCAGCCTCGATGGCAGCATTAAGCGCCAGCAGGTTGGTTTGCTCGGCCACGCTCTTGATCACTTCCAGCACGTCACCAATGGTGTGGATTTCGGCACTGAGGCTGTCGATGCCGGCGCTGGCAGCTTCTGCCGCCGACGCCAGCTGCTCGATGCGCTGCATGCTCTGGCGCACCACCTGCTGGCCGGAGTCGACCTTCTCGTCCGCCGCCTGAGCCGCCTGCGCCGCCTCCTCGGCATTGCGCGCCACATCGTGCACGGTGGCAGTCATCTGCTGCATGGCGGTCGCCACCTGTTCGGTTTCTTCCTTCTGGCTGCCCACCTCGCGGTTGGTCTGCTCAGTCACCGTCGACAACGCCTGGGCGCTGCCGGCCAATTGTTCGATGCCCTGCTGCAAGCCGCTGACAATGCCCGAGAGCCCCGCCGCCATCTGCTGCATGGCCTGCATCAGTTGCCCCACCTCATCCCGGCGCGGCGCCTGGGCGTCGAAACCCAGCTCCCCCGCCGCAATGCGCTGGGCACGGGCAATCACATGCTTCAACGGGCCGACCACAGCCCGGGTAATCAGCCAGGCCGCCAACACGCCTACAAACAGCGCCAGCGCCGTCGCCAGGCCGATGGCCAAGGCATTACGCTGCAGCTCGCCCTGCAGGGCCTGCTCCTGCCCAAGGTAGGCCTGGTCGACACGCCCGGTAACCCGCTCGGCGCTGGCTTGCAACTGCGCCTTGAGCCCCTGCTCTCGAGCCAGCTGGTCGGTGTATTCGTTGAGTTTTTCCGAGAAACTGCCAATGTGCCCCGCCACTTCGCCCAACACACTCTGGTAACCGGCATCGCCAACCGCGCCCTGCAACTGGCTGACCAGGCCAGCGGCCTCCACCGTCTGGGCAATGCGCTCCTGGCTCACACCCTCCTCGCCCTTGCGGCTTTTTTCCAGGCGTACCCGTGCTTCGTCCATGGCCTGCAGCATCAGCCGCGACACCTGGGCCACCTGCGCGGCTTGCTCAAGAAACTCGCCACCCTGCTGGCCCTGGGACTGCTTGAGGGTGTACACGCCGTCATCGGCCAGGCCGGCCTGCAGCACATCAAGGTTGTTGGACACGTTGGACACCGACCAGCTGGCCATGTCCAGCGCCAGCTCCTTGGCTTGCACGGCCTGGACAAAGGCTTCGAAGGCCTGGCCATAGGCCGCAAGATCGGTTTGCGCCGCCGCCAGCGCCGGCAGGCCGCGGGCGCGCTCCACCAAGCCCTGCAGGCCGCCACGCAAGGCGTCGGCCTGCTGCATGTCGGAGCGCAGGGCAAACGCCTGCTCATGCTCGCGCAAGCGCAGCAAGTCGGTATTGAACTGGGCCAGCTGACGCAAGCTGTCGAAGCGCTGCCCAACGCTGTGCAACGCCGCGACGCCGATAGCCGCCACCGCCAGTGTCAGCAGCAGCACCAAGGCAAAGCCCAGGCCAAGTTTGCGGGCCATGCCCAGGTTGGCCAGCACACCGTGCTTGCTCGCGCCCATCGCCGATCCCCTTTCAGCCAGTGAGGTTATCCCGAAGGCTAAGGGTGGCAACGTTATCTGCCAATGAACAAGGGGCTGACGTCAGAATAGTGTCAAATAGCTATGTCTTGTCGTTTTTGGCTGCAAAAGGGTCGCTTTCAGTGCCCGCTGTAAACGATATCACTAGGCCATCAATGATAGCCCGTCCCTCAACCTTCGGCTGCGCTTGGCCATATTAAATCGACGCAAGTAAAACATTCATTTATTCCAATCCACACTTTATCAATCACTCTTGACGCCATTAAATTTGCGCCAAAAGTGGGGTAGTGAAATTTTTTTAAACACCCCTGCACACAATAAAAACGTCGCTATCGTGATCGGTAACTGGCCCGTTCTCCGGACCTGCAGTGCACCCTGGAGCTTGCAATGAAAACAGCCATGTTTACTGCTGTGGTCACCCCGTTGCTGCTGTTTACTGTGCCAACCGTTGGCTATGCCGAAACTTCCACCGCCCCGTTGTTCACCCTTGGCTTACAAGGGAGCTACACCCAACTGGAACTCAACGGCCGTAATAATGAAACCGAAGATATGCCCGAAGGGGGCTTATTCCTCAACTACGGCAACAAGATGACGGCCACGCAAGGCCTTGTCTACCAGGCCGAGGCCAGTGGCATGTACTCGAAACAGCATGACCAGAAGCTCAAGGACGGCCAGGCCGACCTGGACCTGGGTTGGCGGTTGGCACTGGCCGAACGGCATTCAGTCGACCTGCTGCTGGGCGCCGGTTACAAATGGAACCGGTTGGAACCCAATACCAGCCGCCATGATGTCGACCTTACCAACCGCACGCCGTTCGCCAAGCTGGCGGCGGGTTACAATTACCGCTTCAATAATGCCACCTTGCGTTTCGAGGCGGGCATACGCCAGGTTATCAATGGCGATTCGCAATTGAAAATACATGGCATCAGCAACGAAGAGCTTGATTTGAAAGATACCACCAACCCCTTTGCCGAACTTAGTGTGCTGTTCAACCAACACGGTGCTGTGCCGGTATACGCTTCGCTTTACTTCAGCCGCTACAACTATGAACTGGATGGGCAGTTCCTGATGACTGACTCGGACGAACAAACCCGTGACGAGTATGGCCTGAAAATAGGTGTCAGCTTTTAGCCGGGTGGCCGGCGGACTGCCCGGCTTGCTCAGAACGGTCTGGGCACGCCCATCCTGTCCATGCGCGACATAGTAGGCTTGGGCCTGGTGATCGCATTTGCCAGGGGCGGGCTTGCCCACGCAGCAGCCCGCACGGTATCCACTCAGATCGCCGTAGCCCCACCATCCACCGTCAGGCAATGCCCGGTGGTAAACGCTGCGCCGTCACTGCACAGGTACAGTACAGCGCTGGCGATTTCCTCGACCTTGCCAATGCGCCCCACCGGGTGCATGGCTGCGGCGAACTCGGCCTTGCGCGGGTCGGCCTGGTAGGCGCGGCGGAACATGTCGGTGTCGATCACGGCCGGGCACACGGCGTTCACGCGGATGCCCTTCTTGGCGTACTCGATGGCCGCCGACTTGGTCAGGCCGATGACCGCATGCTTGCTGGCGCTGTAGATGCTCATCTTTGGCGCCGCCCCAAGCCCCGCCACCGACGCGGTATTGACGATGGCCCCACCGCCCTGGGCCAGCAACAGGGGCAACTGATACTTCATGCACAACCACACGCCCTTCACGTTCACGCCCATGATGGCATCGAACTCCGCCTCGCTGCCTTCGGCCAGGCGGTGTTGCTCGATCTCGATCCCCGCATTGTTGAAGGCGTAGTCCAGCCGGCCGTAGGCGGCCATCAGGCGCTCATGCAACTGGCGCACCTCGGCGTCGCGGGTCACGTCGCAGGCAATGAACAGCGCTTCGCCGCCTGCCGCGTGGATCAGCGCCACGGTGGCCTCGCCGCCGACCGGGTCGAGGTCGGCCACCACCACTTTCATGCCCTCGTGGGCGAACGCCAGGGCGGTTGCCCGGCCGATGCCGGCACCCGCGCCGGTCACCAGGGCTACCTGGCCAGAAAAGGTCATGCTCATCGCGTGCTCCTGTGAGGGGTTGGGTGGGGTTCAGAGCATAGTCAGCCACCGCTCGGCCGGGCAGCATCATCACAGCAACGGTTGGGCTACCATGCTTGTCAGTGATTTTAAGGAACCGCCTTCATCAACAAGGTAGATTGAACGCCTTACGCCCTCCACAGCCCACAAGGACCCGCCATGACCCAGACCAACCGCCGCTTCCTGCTTGCCAAACGCCCGGTCGGCGCCGTGCGCCGTGACGACTTCAGCTTCGAGACCGTACCCGCCGAACAACCCGGCGAAGGCCAGGTACTGGTGCGCAACCTGTACCTGTCGCTGGACCCGGCCATGCGCGGCTGGATGAACGAAGGCAAGTCCTACATCCCGCCCGTGGCCCTGGGCCAGGTAATGCGTGCGCTGGGTGTAGGTGAAGTGGTTGCCTCCAATCACCCCGGCTACCAGCCCGGCGACCACGTGAGCGGCGCCCTCGGTGTGCAGGACTACTTCACCGGCGAGCCCCAGGGCCTGCACAAGATCGACCCCAAGCTGGCCCCCCTGCCCCGTTACCTGTCAGCCTTGGGCATGACCGGCATGACCGCCTACTTTGCCCTGCTGGAGGTCGGCCAACCCAAAGCTGGCGACACCGTGGTCATTTCCGGCGCGGCCGGTGCGGTGGGCAGCATTGTCGGGCAGATTGCCAAGATCAAAGGCTGCCGCGTGGTCGGCATTGCCGGCGGTGCCGAGAAGTGCCAGTACCTGAAGGACGAACTGGGCTTTGACGGCGTGATCGACTACAAGGCCGAAGACGTGCTGGCCGGCCTGAAGCGCGAATGCCCCAAAGGCGTGGACGTGTACTTCGACAACGTGGGCGGCGACATCCTCGATGCCGTGCTGACGCGCATCAACTTCAAGGCACGCATCGTGATTTGCGGCGCAATCAGCCAGTACAACAACAAAGAAGCGGTGAAAGGCCCGGCCAACTACCTGTCGCTGCTGGTGAACCGCGCGCGCATGGAAGGCTTTGTGGTGATGGATTACAGCAAAGACTACGGCAAAGCCGCGCTGGAGATTGCCGGCTGGCTGGCCAGCGGGCAGGTGAAGAGCAAAGAGGACGTGGTGGAAGGGCTGGAAACCTTCCCGGAGACCTTGTTGAAGCTGTTCAGCGGGGAGAATTTTGGCAAGTTGGTGTTGAAGGTTTAAACGCCACCGATGGCCCGACACAGGCCGTCGTAGGAGCGGGTTTACCCGCGAAAGGGCCGGTCCTGCGGGCCAATTTCCACAGGCCGTTCACCGTTGCCGCCGCCACCGTATTCGCGGTAAACCCGCCCCAACACAGATCGGGGGTGGACACACGGCGGTGGCCCGGCACAGGCCGTCGTGTAGGAGCGGGTTCACCCGCGTAAGGGCCGGGCCTGAGGGCCAATCTCCACCGGCCGTTCACCGTTGCCGCCGCCACCGTATTCGCGGGTAAACCCGCTCCTACACGGATCGGGGGTGCAGCCACATCAATGGTTCGACACAGGCATCGGTGGCCCGAAAGGGCCAGGCCTGCCGGCCAATTTCCACCCGCCGTCCACCGTTGCCGCCGCCACCGTATTCGCGGGGGACACACAGCGGTGGCTCGGCACAGGCCGTTGTTGGACAGCCGCAGGTTAATTACCCACGAATCTCCGCCACCACCGCTGCCAACGCTTGCGCAGGGTCTGCAGCCTGGCTGATCGGCCGGCCAATCACCAGGTAGTCCGAACCGGCATCCAGTGCCTGACGCGGGGTGAGGATGCGGCGCTGGTCATCCTGCGCGCTGCCCGCCGGGCGAATGCCCGGTGTCACCAGTTGCAGCGATGGGTGCGCCGCCTTCAGTGCCGGGGCCTCGAGCGCCGAGCACACCAAACCGTCCATACCCGCTTTTTCCGCCAGCGCCGCCAAACGCAGCACTTGCTCTTGGGGGTCGACATCCAGGCCAATGCCGGCCAGGTCTTCACGCTCCATGCTGGTCAGCACGGTCACGCCAATCAGCAACGGCTGCGGGCCGCTGCGCTTGGCCAGCTCTTCACGGCAGGCCACCATCATGCGCAGGCCACCGGAGCAATGTACGTTGACCATCCACACGCCCATCTCGGCGGCAGCCTTTACCGCCATGGCGGTGGTGTTGGGAATGTCGTGGAACTTGAGGTCCAGGAACACTTCGAAGCCCTTGTCACACAGGGTTTCGACAATGCCCGAAGCGCTGCTGGTGAACAGCTCCTTGCCAACCTTCACCCGGCACAGCGCAGGGTCAAGCTGGTCAGCCAGCTTCAGGGCGGCCTCACGGGTAGGGAAATCCAGGGCGACGATCAGGGGCGTCTGGCAGGCGGACATGGGCAGGGTCTCTTGGCAAGTCGAAAACGGCGCGCATTGTAAACGAAGTGACGCAGGCTTTGGGGCCCGCAGGTCACGGAATTGGCCCTGCACGGCCTGGCACCTATAATTGAACCAACGGAACGGGCAATTGCTCAAAACTTATGTAACCGTTGCCCATGGCCCGATCTAAGGAGAACGACAATGCCCTGGTATGCCTGGCTGATACTCATCATAGCCCTCGGCTCGATTGTCGGCGGGTTGATGATGCTACGCGACACGGCCAAAAAACTGCCGCTGACCGAAGAGCAACTGCGCAAGGTACATGAGCGCAATGCCGAGGCGGATGCCAAGGACGCTCAAGACCGCTAAAACGCCCAGCCCTTCAAGCGCTGCGCCTGCGGGAGCGCGCCATTCCCGGCACACAAAGGCCGGGCCAGGGCATCACCCCGGCCCCTCCCCGCTTACTCCACCATCACCTTGTCCCGGTTGCGCTCCAGCAACGCATTGCCTATGCCCTTTATTTCCAGCAACTCATCCACTGAAGCAAACGGCCCATTGGCCTCGCGGTAGGCCACAATAGCCTCCGCCTTGGCCTTGCCAATGCCGTTCAGCTCCTTTTGCAGGGTGAGGGCATCTGCCGTGTTCAAGTCCAGTCTCGGCGCCTGCTGTGCCTGGGCCTGAGCCTGGGCCACCACCGGCACCGGTTCGGCCACTGCCATGGTGCTGGCCGGGGCGGCGCTAAGGGAGAACGACAAACTGGTGAACAGCGGCAGCAGCAGGTACGACAGAACGTTATTGCGCATGGTCAACACTCCTTGGGTTGGTCATTTTCCAGCAACCGTTTTCCTTCGGCTGCGCAACCAACCCTAGCGGGTAACCCGGCCGCACAATACCCAACCACCCCGGCGAATGGTTACCGAATCGGTCAGCAACACGCTCAACTTCGCCCACCCACCAACAGTGGCCGTTTCCTCCTCGCTCGGCGCCGGCCCTTGATGCACAAGACTCCGGCCCTGTGCCTGTAGCCAAATCCCGGTTGGTTCGACACCCACTGCCCACCAATGCCCGGCCATTCTCCTACAACGCACGCCGAACAAGGCTCACCCCGTAAAGCGGCCGGCCGTGGCAGCTTCAAGCGCATCTGGAACATGGCGACACCAACGCCCCGTTCAACACCCCCGATCGATGTACAGGGCTTCCCCCGCGAATGCGGTGGCGGTTCGCGGGTAAACCCACGCCGACAACGGTCGGCAATAACGGCGCAGCCACTTGCCTTGGGGTGCATACCCAGCACGTCAGACTTTCCTGAAACCCTGCCCCACCTCTTCAGCTCGACAACCAAGCGAACTATCCTACGCGCCAGTCAGAAGCAGCTGAATTGTCGGGGAAATGCCCCAGGGATAACTTCACCAGGTCGCCATGTTGGTGACCGGGTGTGAGAACTCGTTATGCACTGCTGCTCTACTGTTCAATGGCAGCCATTCGCGGGCAGGCTTCGGCTTGGCCGGTTTCAGTGCATCGGTTTCTCACCCCGCGCAATGGCTGCCACCTTTGTCCGTGAGAAAGATCGAGGTGGTGAGTTCTAACAACGCACTGGAATCTCACCATGAAAAACAACAACCAATCCCCCCTCCTCACCGCAGGCATCGAAACCTTCCTCGAAGCCGGCAACCCCACCCTGGACCTGCTCCGCGTCCAACCCGGCATCCCCGTCGATGACGCCTATGAACACGTCTCCGTCCTGCTGGGCTACTGCAAGCACCTGGTACGCGAAGGTGACATGGAAGACGACCACAAGATGCTGGGCGCAGCGGACTACCTGCTGGCCACCGCAAAAGCCCTGATGAACGACATCGAGCTTGCGAAGAACAGCCGCCACTGAAGCGGATGACGCGAGACCAGGCGAGGCTATGCCTCGCTTGCAGTCAGAAGAAATGGGCTTCATCAGCCCAGACATGGCGAGGGCAAACCACTGCAGTGGCCAAGCCCCCGCCCTGTGGGAGCGGGCGCGCCCGCGAACACCGGCACCGCCGGTGCCATCCACCCCATGCCTACAAGATCACAGCCCCACCCGCCGCTCAAATCTCACTGCGCGGATAAACACTGATAAACGCCGAAATGGCAATTGCATCCCCATCATCCACCTTCACCCGCGGGCTCTGCCCCGAACGCTTGATGTCAGAAGCAAACTCAGCGGTCTTGAATGCCTGCTCAAGCTCGTCACCGGCCACCCCGGCATAAACGACCACCTGGGTACCGGTATTGTGCTTCTGCAGGGGCAACTGCTTGATCTGAACCTGCACACCCGCCTTGGTCAGCGCAACGGCAATTTCCTTGGCAAAGCGCACAGCTTCCTTGTCATCTTTGTGGATATTCAGCAACACCACCGGCGCCAGCGTCTTAGCCTTCAGCTCGCCCGCCAATGCCTTGAACGCATCATGCGCCTGCGGCGTCAGCGCTCGGGGCTTCAGGCTGGCTTCCAGCTTCAACCGCTCGGCCCGCTCGCGCTCAAGTTCCGCCCTGAGCGCATCGTTCTGCTCCATGAGCTGCTCGATCTCCAACCTGGCCTGCACGTCCGACTCGTGGACGACAGTAACCACCTGCGCCCCCCGGGAAACGGGCACTTCGGCTTGCTGGTTTTTTACATCCGAGGTCATATGGGCAATGATCATCGCACTGGCGGCGATCAGCGCTGCGATTACCGCAGTGGCAGAGGCTATGGCATGGATAAGGCTGGCTGCGTCTGCTGAAATATCAGGCATAAACAACTTCTTGAAGTTAGGGATGTTCATCGTTTCACGGTCAGGCAGGCGCATCGGGCGGATGCTCTGGTACGGATACAAGTCAAGCCAAGAAGGCTAGTGAGGTCTGGCAGAGTGCCATAATTTTGCGGATTTTGCTGTAAACACATAGGTTTCGCGGCCAATGCCACAGGTCTGTTTGCGGTTGGCATCACGCTTCATGAAGCTACCTCCGACTCCCGGATGCCCTTTTGGGTCGCAAACCTTACAGACAGAGGCTGACCATCGAAACCGCATGCCTTGACCGCATAGTGTGAACCCATTCACTTCCAAAACTGTCCGTCCAGCGTAAGCTGTGAAGCAATGTCGGTAACAAAAAGCTGTCGGCTCACGCCTTCCCAAAACGATATCAATATGCCACCATCGATCTATGCCATTCGTCTCGAATGTGACTAATGGATTAGAACTTTCGGTTGCATTTGCGGCGTCTTACTTGACGCTTACGTCCTCTCGCGCTTACCCTTCCGCCCCTTAGAACAGGGAAGTGTCCGGAAGATCCGTCTGAAATCGCCTCAGGGCGAGCCTTTCCTGAAGATGAATTCCGGCGTGCCTAGGCGCGCTGCATTGCTTTGCGGTCGCCATCTTGAAGCCTCGTTCCTCCTTCGAAATTCAGAAATCGGTCATTTTCGCTCTCGTTTTGCGAGAAGCCCGTTCGCGACTCGGCGACCGCCGCATGGGAGCCGTGTGGCTGCTGTTAGAACCCATCTGTCACCTGCTGATTTTTTCACTTTTGTTCTCCATGCTGCGTGCACGCACGGTCTCCAGCGTCGAGTATCCAGTGTTCATACTTGTAGGAATGGCCCCCTTCCTGCTCTATCGCAACACCGCTCTTAGGCTCATGGATAGCCTTCGGGAGAACCGTTCATTATTTGGCTATAAACAGATCAAGCCTCTTGATACCTACATAGCGCGTGTGATCGTTGAAACCTGCATCGCAGCTACTGTATACGCCATTTTGGTATTCGGCTTCGCCTGGTTCGGCTTCGATATGTCTATACATAGTCCTTTGCAATGGGCAGCTACTCTGTTGCTAGGCCTACTGTTTGCCTTCGGCCTGGGTATGCTCCTGGCAATGATCACCCACGCTCTGCCCAGCCTAAAGATCGTCATACGCATGGCCTTCTTCCCCCTGTACTTCATCTCTGGCGTTCTGATCCCCGCCAGTTACTTGCCGCAAGCGATGATGCCAGTCCTACTGCTCAACCCATTCCTGCACATCCTAGAGTTGATCCGCGCAGAGGTCCTCCCTAACTACTCACCAGTCGACGGCGTGTCCTCAACTTATGTGGTTGGATTCACCATGGTTTTGTTGTTCCTCTCCCTTGGTGCATACCGCGCCCGCAGGATGCACCTGATTTCCACCAAGAACGGCTAAGTACAGGTCACACGTGTTCGAGCTAAGAAACGTCACCAAGTCGTACCTCACGCCAAATGGGCGGCGGTATGTCTTCCGCAACCTGTCGCTGGCCATTCCGCCCGGCAAAAATATCGGTTTGATCGGCCGCAATGGTGCCGGCAAATCAACCTTGATGCGCCTGCTGGGGGGGGCTGACGTGCCCGACTCCGGAATTATCGCGACCGACCGAAGCATCTCTTGGCCGGTGGGTTTGACAGGGGGATTCCAAGGCAGCATGAGTGGACGCGACAACATTAAATTCATCTGCCGCGTATACGGTGCCACTGGTGAAGCCATGCGCGAGAAAATCCGTTACGTGCAGGAATTTGCCGAAATTGGCGACTGGATTGACGAGCCCATCAAGACCTACTCCTCTGGCATGCGTTCGCGCGTTGCCTTTGGCCTAAGCATGGCATTTGACTTCGATTACTATTTGATCGACGAAGTAATGTCAGTGGGCGACGCACAGTTCAAACGCAAGTGCGCTGACGTATTTAAAGAGAAGCTCCAGAAGGCAAATGTTGTGCTGGTTTCCCATTCGATGCCTGAAATCGAGAAACTTTGCGATATCGTCCTGCTGGTACGAGATGGCGGCATCCAGGTGTACAACGACGTCGCCGAAGGCATCAAGGCCTACAACAGCTGATCAACCCTTTCCATTGCAGCACCGTTCCATATCAAGGATGCATCCAACTATGAGCAGTACGGGTAAAAAGAAGGGCTGGCGCCTGGCGTTGGCCATGGTAGTCCTGCCAATGATTCTGGCAGCCGTGTACTACGGCGTGTTCGCCGTCGACCGTTTCGTCAGCTCCGCCCAAGTGGTGGTGCGTCAGGACGGCAACAACCAAGGCGCACAGGTCCCTGGCCTGGCCACCCTGCTGACCGGTGCAAACCCTGCCTCGCGCGAAGAGACCCTGTACCTACGTGAATATATCACCTCGATGGACATGATGTTGCTACTGGAAAGCAAGCTTCACTGGATCGAACAGTACGCCGCTCAACGCGGTGATGTGTTCTTCTGGCTGGACAAAGATGCTCCTCGAGAAGATCTGTTGGAATACTACCAACGCATGGTTTCGGCCCATTATGACGAAACCACTGGCCTGCTCCGTGTTGAAGTACAAGCTTTCACCCCGGAGTTATCCGAGCAGATGCTACGCGTGATCCTTCAGGCCAGTGAACACTTCGTCAACGAAGTCAGCCACAACATTGCCCGTGAGCAAATGAAGTTTGCCCAAGGTGAGCTGGAAACAGCACGCGTCAACTACAGCAAACGCAAAACCCAACTGCTGAACTTCCAAAATGACAACAAGGTACTTGATGGCGGCAACACTGCACAGAGCCGCGCCACCATCATCGCCGATCTAGAAAGCCAGTACACCAAAGAGCAGGCCGCTCTTACTGAAATGAACTTCAAGCTGCGCGCGGACGCCCCACAGGTTCGGCAGCAGAGACAGAAAGTAGAAGCCATCACCCAACAGCTTGCCAAAGAGAAGCGCCTACTTGTTTCGTCGCCACAAGGCTCACAACTGAACGTAGTTGCATCACGCTATCAGCAGTTGACCCTGGACGCCGGCATTGCAGAGGAAAGCTACAAAACCGCAGTTGCAGCGCTGGACAATGCCCGCATCGAAGCGAGCAAGAAAATCCGCACGCTGGTTACTGTAGTCAGCCCCAACACTCCTCAACTCGCTCTTTACCCAGAGCGCCTGTACAACTTGGCGACCATCCTACTTGGTCTGCTGATGGTGTTTGGCATCACCCGCTTCATTCTGGCTTCGATCGAGGATCATCGTGATTAAATCCATGGCTGTCTCCAAGCGCTTCAATCTGAAACTGGCGGCATTGGCCCTGGCCACCATGGGCTTAGCCGGTTGCGGCGGAACACTATCTGGCGCAGGCCCGTACAAGGGTGAAATCGAGAGCAAGAACGAGGCGTACAACCTCGTCGATATCAATGCCAGTACGATCCGCCCGTATATGTTCGGCGCCCCACGCCCCGCACTAGCCAGCGTAACCAAGCCAGTATCGGCAGAAGTTCGCCTCGCTGCAGGCGACGTGCTGAATGTACTGATCGCCGACACCGCTCCGGAAGGCTCCGCGCTCTTCGCCCCGCTGGCAACTGGCGGTACCCAGCTGAAAACGCGCATTGACGCGCAAGGCATGCTGTCGCTCCCCTATGTAGGTCGACAGTTTGTAGCGGGTATGACTCTGAACCAGGTTGAGCAGATGATTCGTCGCCAGCTGAAAGGCATTACCACCGACGTTCAAACCCATGTTGAATTGGTGGGTGACCTGTCGGGGTCGGTGCTGGTAGCGGGCGCGGTGAAAACGCCAGGCCGCTTCAGCACACTGCAAGGCCCACTGACCCTGCTGGATGCAGTTAACCAGGCCGGCGGCCCCGTGTTGGAGCCACACTTGGTCAACGTGACAGTGCGTACTGGCAACCAAGTCCAGCAGTTCAACTACGAGGACGTGTTGGCCGGTAATAACATGGTTCTACGCCCTAACTCAGAAGTTGTTTTGGACCGTGCACGCCAGCGGTTTGTCGCAATGGGTGCAGTGGGCGAGCCAGGCTTGAAAGATCTGCCGAGCCAGAACACCAGCTTACTGGATGCATTGGGTAGCGTAGGTGGCCTGCGCGAGCAAAACGCCAACCCGGAAGGTGTATTTGTATTCCGCATGGCTGATGCTGCTAATGGAAAACCTACAGTTCTTCGGCTGAATATGCGTGATCCTGCAGCTGTATTCTACGCACGCCAAATTGCCGTTAAGCCTGATGACACAATCTACGTGACCAATGCGGCGGTATATGAGTGGCAAAAAGTTATCTCACCGATAGTACAGACCATGCTGCTTGGCAAGGCAACCGGTGCGTATAACTAATTAGGTAAACAGGAGTCAGGGATAAAAGCCCTGACTCATAAAACGCTTTAACAAACCAATCGCGCTAGCGACGCAGTCGTGTAGCGAATATGACGCAGCGTCTTAGGCGCTCTTACACTACGACTACGAACATTCAGGACGAAATATGCGCTTCCAGAAAGCTTTATTCATGTCGAACTTTGGCATTGACATGGGCCTACCAGAGTTCCGTGTGGGCTCGTACGCCAATTACCTTCTGCCCTTTAGTAGAACTTATGAAAAAGCTACCGGGGGCGAAAGCAAGTTCCTGCTTGGTTCTCACACTCTTGATCTGCTCAATCGAAAAAGCAAGATAACTGAAATAAACGCTCGAAATAGCTTTGTTGTACCGGGCAGCAAGATAAGTCAATTCGGTCTGGGCGATGACTTCCTTCTGGAATGCTACAACGATAAGTTTGAAGCCAACAAGGAAAAATACAGCAAGTATTTCGAGAAGCTGTTCAAAGGTTGGGTACCCGATGTAATTTTTTGCTGGGAGTTCCCAACTAACTTTTTCAGAGAGCTATTCCCTAAGGCATTGGTGCTCGACATCATGCCTGGCGCATTCATGCGCCCACCTTACCCCAAAACCATTAGCGTTGACCCGGTCGGGCTTTACAAGAACTCCTTCCTTAAAAACAATGATCCAACCCAGGACATCAGCAGCCTTGGTGATTTGACTGAATTCCTCAAAATCCGGGAGCTTTACAGCAACTACTTCAACCACGACACCGACGTCAAAGAAGCGATTCTAAATATTGTTGATCCTGAAAGAAAGTTTGAAAAGTACTGGCTGGTGCCACTGCAAATCTCAAACTATTTCGGCTTCTATGAGAACTGCAAATATAAGGATCAATTTGAGTTCCTGATGGATGTTTTGGACAAAGCTCCAAAAGATGTAGGCGTTATTGCCACACAATATATAGGAAGCCTGATTTCGGAGCGAACGCTAAACAATCGAAACCTCGGTTATATCCGAAGCATTCATAAGAATTTCCTTTACAGCACTGAACTGGAAAAGCTTGATAACATCTCCCAGTACATTGCCCCCTGGGCGGACAAAACCGTAACAGTATCGAGCACACTTGGGTATCAAGCGCTCTTCCACGACCGCAAACTTGCCTCACCATCCAACTCGCATCTTTCCTATATCTCTTCAGAGCTCACAGATGATACCTCCAGGGCATCTGAAGACCTTGTTGCTTCTATTTTCTGCCGCCAAAATATTGTAGTCGAACGCTTCCTCAATGACCCTGAGTACTTTAAGTCCGTCCTTGAAGGGCTAAGCAATCGCAAAAGTGATTCGGTGGTAGACGTTCTTTCGGCCTTCCCCAAACCAAACGATCTGTACAAAGACTACCTGACACTATCCCCTTTCAACGGCGCGGACAATCAGATTAAAAAAATCGGTGGAATCATTAGCAGCAAGAAGAATTCGCTTCGCGGCCTTCTAGATCGAATGGATAAATACGATGTCATTTCGTTCGACATCTTTGACACCCTCCTCAGAAGGACGGTATTCAAACCTGAAGATGCGTTCGTTCTCATCCAGAAAAAACTGGAAGAAGAGCATGCCGGTTTACTTCCTGCAATTTTCGTTAAACGCTTCCCCGAACTCCGCGTTGGCTTTGAGCGGCAACTTCGGAAAGAGTATGACCTTCTTCACCACTCCACTGACACATATATGGAGCGAAACGAAGAGTTTTACATGATCCAAGTTTACGAGCGCATGCTCGCCTCATTTGGATTAGACCAAGATCTTGCAGAGAAACTACTCAACATTGAGCAGTCCGTCGAACTCTCAATCCTGGAGTCGCGCTCACTTGGCAAGGTTTTGTTTGATGCCGCAATTGCAAAAGGCAAACGCGTACTTTTAATCTCCGACTTTACCCACACTGAAGCTTTTGTGAGCGCCGCACTATCCCAGTCTGGATACAGTGGATACGAGAAACTCTACGTTTCGTCTGAGGTCGGACTGAAAAAACACTCAGGCTATCTATTTAAATACGTACTTTCCGATTTAAATCTCCGCGCGGATTGCATCCTCCACATTGGTGACAACTCCACTGGTGACTTTACGCGCGCTATTAACAACTCAATCTTCCCTACAAAAATCTTCTCCACAAGAGAGCGCGCGAACCAGATCCTAAAGAACCGTGCCATTGATCTTAATGTCTTCGAACAGAGTTTCTACCTGCGCACCATGTTGAACCTTTACGCAGAAGAGTACTTTGACGGCCTGCTTGTTCTGGGTGACAAACCGCTCGATAGTGCAAAAGAGCGTCGCGATTTGTTCTCAACTCCTACAGAGTTCGGCTTCCTTGCGCTTGGGCCAGTAATGTACGAGTTCACTAAGTGGATCTTGGATAATGCAATCGCGCAAAACTGTAAAAAGGTTCTTTTCTTCGCTCGTGACTGCTACCTTCCATATGAAATAGCGAAAAGACTTATAAAAGGCGTTGAGAGATATCGACACCTAGAGCCTGTTTACTTGGCAGTATCCAGAAAAGCTTTGACTTGCCTGAACCTCCACGAGCCTGATGACTGCTTCAAGGTTAGAATTGACGACTTTTCTCGCCAAAAGAGTCTCGCAGACCTGCTTTCGAATCGATTCAGAATTGATCCGAGCCGAATCACGCAGGATAAGCTTGACAAATGGAGCATCACTAGCGTTGACAGCCTCGTCAAAGAGACAACGCTGGGAGCTATTTATGGCTTAGTCCACGATTATCTGAAAGAAGACTGGAAAGCCTGGGACGATGCAAATGGCGCAACTAAAGATGCGTTCCGGGCCTATCTTGCCGAGAACTCTTTGAGCGCATCGGATGATGTTGCTGCGGTTGACTTTGGGTATAAAGGCTCGGCTCATTCCGTTGTCTCCGAGTATTTCGACGGCAAATTTATCCCGTTGTTCTTTATGACTTACAATGGGGAAATGGGTAACGACCCATATCCTCAAGCGCAAGCATATCTTCACAACAACATGAATGTCCGATTCAAAACTTGTACACCTCTGATTTCGCACAACCTGATCATCGAAACCTTGATCAATGAGCCTTTAGGCAGTCTCAGCGCTTACAAAATGACTGAAGGCAAAGTTGAACTTGAACGTGAAGAACTTGAAAGCGACGATCACAAATCAAAGATTCGCTCGATCCATAATGGCGTACTGAACTTTAGCGATCTTTGGATCAACAAAATTGAGCACCTCAACTACCCAATAAAGCTTGAGCCCAATTCTTCGACTTATCTGCTGTCCATTTTCCTTTCTCGACCAGAGGCAGCTGAGCTTGAAATCATCCGTGGCCTGATCTTCGATAACGCCTTTGCGGGCGCAGAGAACACCTACCTTCTTTCTCCCCGCGCAGCTAACGACAAAGACATCTGGAAAGAAGGTTTAGCGCTTGTTAAAAAGGGATCGAAGCCAGCGAGCCCAGCCGTAGCAGCTGCTAATGGTGTAAAAACTATTACTAATGCAATCGCAAAAGCTGCTGCACCAATCGTCAAGGCCGCAGCACAGCCGAAAGCACCGGACGCGAAAAGCGCAGAGGCGGCTAAGACTCAAGCACAAAAGGCTCAACCCTCCAAGCCACAACCCAAGCCTGAGAACATCAAACCTCAAGCTAAAATCGAACCTGTAAAATCTGAGATACCAAAGGCTGCCAAAGCAGTCTCGCACCCTATCTACTCTGGCGACAAAACTTATCGCGCCATTAAAACGCTACACAGAGACCACTTCTTAGACGCGTTATCCTCGGTGGCATACCCACAGAAGGAATGCAAAATAGATAAAAGTCTTATTGACTTGGTTTCGAGCAAAGGAAAAAACCACGTTGCTATCCGTTTTTTGAAAGAAAACGGCGGCATCTGGAAATCTAAGCTTTCTCTGAAAGACAAGATTTACCTCACTGCAAACGCAATCGGTAGTTGACCCATTCCCCGTGCGCAGCGCCCCTGCGCACGGGGACCCTGACATAACAAAACAACAACCCCAGAAGGCCAAGGCATTATGGAAAAATCTGTAGTCAATTCTTCCAGCCACTTTCAGTTTATTGAGCAAAAAGGGGCTAATACCGTCACGGTTATCTTTGCAGCCCGCAATGATCGGCCTCCAAAGTTTACCTTCTGGAAAGCTGGCAATTCACTCAACTCCCACATTATTTTCTTAAATAGCGACGTACCACAATGGTATCGTACGGGCATACCCGGCATACCAGGTGGAATTAGAGGCGCAGTCAAATCCATTCTAAACTTCAAGTCTGATGTTAATGCTAATCGCCTCGTCATGACAGGCAGCAGTATGGGCGCATATGGCGCTCTATTATTTGGATCCATGGCAAAGGCTGACGAAGTATTGGCATTTGGTGTCGAGCCAATTCTTGGAGTGCCCGGCGGCAAAACAGATATCACACGCAACAACTATCAATATATCTACCCCGACTTAACGAGCCTGCACCTCCCTCCAACCACAGTTTACTATGGTGGCATGGATATAAACGATATTTTCGGAGCTTGGCTTTTACATAAACGCAAGCGAGCCAAAATACTTTGCGTCCCCGAATCGCAACATGACACCCCAGATTTCCTCAGCAGAAAAGATCGTTTATCGACAGTTTTTAATGATTTAGTAACAGGAAATCCCATTAGCAATTTTGAATATCTTGCGGGTGATGCCGGGAATGATAAAATTGTTAATTTTCTCTGGAGCATTAACAATTCCTTTGTTGAAAAAAACTGGTCAGACATCGGTGCCCGCATCAAAGAAAATCAATCGCTACTTGAAGTCAGCCCGTTAATTCAATATTTGCACGGAATCTCACTTTTCCGCGGAAGTGACTTTAATAACGCCCGCATCAGCCTAGAAAACCTGACAGATCGCACACCTGGCTACTGGGAGGCCTGGATGAATCTCGGCGCGGTCAATTTGAAGTTAGGCAACTTTGAAAATGCGATCACGGCAAGCTTCAATGCCATTAAGCTTCGCCCCCATCGTTCTATTGCGCACATTCAACTTTCGCATGTATACACTAAGGCTGGCATGCACGAACTCGCGTTCGATCATGCAGAATGGGCTTGCAAGCTTAACTATTCTCGACCGGAATATTTCGAAAATCTGAATAAGCTAGCCAGCATTGTCAATCGCCCCGTGCCAGACAAACACTACTTCGAAGCAAACTATACAAGCCATGTAAAAGCCGCCCAAGCGAAATACGCTGATTATGACTTATCACTCAATTAGCGTAAGCGGCCATTATGCCAACTTAAGTTTCAACCAGATCAACGAGAAACATAATGATTAAGATAACCCATAAAATCGAATGCTCCAACTCCGCCCCCTTCGTCCTCTTCGGTGGCATCAACGTCCTTGAGTCTGAAGATCTCGCCCTGACCGCCTGCGCCGAATACGTTCGCGTCACCCAAAAACTGGGTATCCCGTACGTATTTAAGGCCAGCTTCGACAAAGCCAACCGCTCCTCGATTCACTCCTATCGAGGGCCAGGCATGGAAGAAGGCTTGCGCATCTTCGAGAAAGTGAAGGCTGAATTTGGCGTTCCAATCATTACGGATGTCCACGAAATCTACCAAGCCCAGCCGGTTGCCGAAGTTGCAGACGTGTTGCAACTACCAGCTTTCCTAGCTCGACAAACCGACTTGGTCGTTGCGTTGGCCAAGACCGGTAAACCGGTTAATATCAAAAAGCCTCAGTTCCTGAGCCCTTCGCAGATGCGAAACATCGTCCACAAGTTCAAAGAAGCCGGTAATGACCAATTGATCCTGTGCGACCGCGGTTCCTGCATGGGCTACGACAATCTGGTCGTCGACATGCTGGGCTTTGGCGTCATGAAGCGCACCTGTGACAATCTGCCAATCATCTTCGACGTAACCCACGCTTTGCAGAACCGTGACCCGTCCGGCGCTGCTTCTGGCGGCCGTCGCGAACAAGTCGTCGATCTGGCTCGTGCAGGCATGGGCGTTGGACTGGCAGGCCTGTTCCTGGAAGCCCACCCCAACCCAGACCAAGCCAAGTGCGACGGCCCGAGCGCGCTGCCGCTGGACAAACTGGAGCCTTTCCTGGCGCAAATCAAGGCACTGGATGACTTGATCAAGTCTTTCCCCCCACTGACCATTTCGTAAGTCTTTGGCGACAAGGATTGTGAGCATGGCTAATACAGAACAACGGGTTGCGATCGTCATTCCAGCCCGCTATGGCTCCACTCGCCTACCAGGTAAGCCACTCGCTGATATCGCTGGCAAGCCTATGGTGCAGCACGTTTATGAGCGGGCACTGCAGGTAACCAATGCGCACGTCGTTGTGATCGCTACCGACGACGCGCGTGTTGCCGATGCGGTACGCGGCTTCGGGGGCGAATGCGTAATGACTTCGCCAGACCATCCGTCTGGCACCGACCGCCTTGCGGAAGTCATGACCCAAGTTGACGCAGATATTTATATCAACCTGCAAGGTGATGAACCGCTAGTTCGTCCGGCCGATATTGAAGCTTTGGCTGTTGGCATGTTGGCAGATGCTAGCGTTAAAGTAGGCACTCTGTGCCACCCGATCGACGCGCATGAAGCGAGTAACACTAACACCGTCAAGGTGGTGCTTGCAGCGAATGGTAACGCGCTGTATTTCAGCCGTTCGCCAATTCCCTACCCTCGCGATAGCGAAGTGGCTACATACCTCAAGCACGTCGGCGTTTACGCCTATCGCCGTGAGGTACTAGCTGAATATGCCACCCTGCCACAACCCATGATCGAGCATGCAGAAAAGCTTGAACAACTGCGTTTGATGGCAGCGGGCTACTGCATTCGTGCCTACGTCGTTGAGCCGACCGGTCCGGGGGTGGATACACCGGAATGCTTGGAACAGGTGCGCGCGCTGATATCTGGCCAAGCACCAGCAACAAAGCCGACATTGGCAGATATCCGCTTAGTAATCACTGATGTGGATGGTGTACTGACTGACGGTGGCATCTACTACGACGCTACCGGTGAATGCCTCAAGCGCTTCCATGTGCGTGATGGCATGGGTATGCGCTTGCTGGAGGAGAATGGTGTACGGGTAGCAGTACTATCCGGGCGTGATTCCGCAACCTTGCGCAAGCGTGTGGCGGATTTGGGTGTGACGCTTTGCCAGTTTGGCGTGAAGGACAAACTCGCGGCCTGTAACCAGCTCATGTCTGAGGCTGGAGTCACGACTGAGCAAACTGCATGTATTGGTGACGATTGCATTGATCTGCCAGCATTTGCCGCGTGCGGGATCTCGTTTGCAGTCGCAGACGCGCCGGTCTACGTGAAAGCTGCAGCGACTCAGACATTGAGGGCAGCAGGCGGGACTGGCGCTTTCCGTGAGGTTGCCGATGCCATTCTCTTTGCCCAGGGCAAGGATGCCGTTTTAGGCAGCGCTGCGGGATATGCAAAGGTGATGGCAAAAATGGCTCAGTAAATCAGCCATTTCCTTAGCCCAACGGGCTTATCGTGAAGAGCCGATATAGTTCATACTTATCGGCTCTTTAACGGTGCTTAGTCGAAAATCTCGACTACACCCACAACAGCACCTTCTGCATCAGTAACAGCCAATGCTCGGATCTTGTTATCCAGCATGTAGGCCTCTGCCTCCGAAAGCTGCGCATCCTCGGAAATAGTGTGCGGATTAGCCGTCATGAACTGCGCAACACTTTCGTGAATGATCCCTTCGTTACTCAGCAACGCTCGGCGCAAGTCGCCGTCAGTCACGATGCCCACGAGCTTGTTATTATCCATTACAGCTGTCATGCCAAGACGACTGCGGGTCATCACCAGCAGGCAATCATGGAAGCTTGTGGTGGAGTTCACAATAGGTGCCGGCGAGTGCATCACATCGCGCACGCGGGTTAGCAGCTTGCGACCAAGGCTTCCGCCTGGGTGGTAGCGGGCGAAGTCCATCGGCTTGAACTGGATCGCTTCAATCAGCGCCACGGCCAACGCATCGCCCATAGCCATGGTAGCCAGAGTCGAAGTAGTAGGCGCCAGATTGTTCGGGCACACCTCACGATCAACCGAGATATCCAGCCAAATATCGGCGTGCTTGGCCAAGGTCGATTTCCCATTGCCAGTCATGGCAATAATCTTGTTGCCGAATGACTTGAGGCTCGGGATCAACTTGATCAACTCTTCCGTTTCGCCGCTATAGCTGATGAGGATCAGCACGTCGATAGGCTTGAGCATACCCAAGTCGCCATGGAAGGCTTCAGCAGGATGCATGAAAAAGCTGGGGGTGCCTGTCGATGCAAACGTGGCAACCATCTTCTGACCGATCAGACCAGATTTGCCCATGCCGCATACAACGGTTCGGCCCTTACAAGCGAGGATGAGCTCAACAGCGCTCTGAAATTCGCCATCCAGGCGGTCGGCCAGCTGGCTAACAGCTTGTGCCTGAGCGATGAGGGCTTCTTTGGCGATGCTAAGGTGATTCATTTTCGTCCCTGACAGCTGCAGAAATATTCGAAGCTGCGGATGGTAAGGTTTTTGCAAACTGCAAGCAAAGTCTATTGGCTAATTCAGCCGATCAACGGAGGGGAAACGCCAAAATTTCGGCCGGCGTTTCTTGCAGGCTCAGGTTCATATTTCAAGCCCGATTACCAACAACCTCGAACCTGCTTCGCGATGGTGACCGCAATCATTTCCTTGTAGCACTCATGCTAGTGCGCCAGAATGCGCGCTTTTTGCCACCCCAACCTAGCAGTCAGGAGACTAACGATGCCTAGTCGTCGTGAGCGTGCCAACGCCATTCGTGCCCTCAGCATGGACGCAGT